>JAQCND010000209.1 GCA_028274765.1 Bradymonadaceae bacterium | reverse complement strand
GATGGGGGTTATATTTTTGTTCGAGGGACGGAGTCTCTCATCCCAAGCCGGCGAGGACGCCGGCGCTCCGGAAGGCGTCTCATGTGAAGAATGGCATCTTACCGTACGGAGCGCCTTTCTATTGCTGTGAAATGAGCATCCCTGCTGGCAGGTCGCCGAGCGACTCCTCACTGGGGAGGAGCGGGGCGGCAACTGACGTCACTCGATTGTTTATTTAAATACCATGGCACTCGACGGGCAACGCCCACTCGGACGTATGGTGCGCCCGCAACTCCTTGAATCGCACCGAGTGTCCATCGAACCCGGTTTCGAGGAAGGAGCATACCTCCGACGTCGAGTTGCCATTGTTCGCTCGTCGTCTACCTTGAACGCTACGCCGTGTCCCCCTGGAGCGAGACATGTCCCATCGAAAGACGGTCGTTCAAACTGTCGATACCCATGCCATCCCGCTGACGGATGACGAGCGCCCTATCGATCCGTTCTTGAAGCGAGTCGAGGACGCTCGGCTCGTGATGCTGGCGAGCGCGACGTGGGGAACCCGCGAATTTCACGCATTTCAGGCTCGTGTGACCCGACGACTGATTCGTGAACAAGACATGCGACTCGTCGCCTTCGAGGCGGACTGGATGGCGTTCTGCCGGATCAACCGTTGGGTGCAGGGGCATGGAGACGATGGCACTGCGCGCGACGTAATCGAGTCGGCCTCCTGTTGCCCAAAGTGGCGATGGGAGCATCCCGAGTTCATCGAGTTCATCGCATGGCTCCGGGATTTCAACACCTCGCTTCCTCCCCTCGAACAGGTTGGGATTCACGGGCTCGAAACGCCCGGGTTCAACCGAATGGCACGACGTACGATCGCGATACTCGAGGGACTCGACGCGGAGAGCGCGAGTCGTGCCCGAGAGCATCTGGCTCATTTCCACCACGATCACGAACGTCGGCGGCGTCGCGGACTGGCCGATCTCTCCTGCGAGCCCCTCGAACGCATCCGAGGCCAGCTCGTCCGGGGACTTGTCGATCGATACGAGCGGGATTGCCGAGAGCTCCAGGAGGAGGGATTCGTGCCTCGCGATCGATCGTGGCTCGAGCAGCGCCATCAGCGATACGAACAGGAGGCCGCCGACTGGCATCGAGCCATGTTTGAAACCGATTTGCACACCTGGAACAGGCGCGAATGTCGCATGATGGAGCGACTCGAACGTCTCCTCGAACACTACATGGGCGTTCGGGCGCCGACCCGGGCGATCGTCTGGGGAGCGATGTCTCATCTTGGAGATGGTCGAGCCACCGATCCGTCGGCGCGGGGTGAAACGACGCTGGGTCAGAAAGTCAAAGAGCGATTCGGCGGGGCGGCGGTTTCGATCGGACTGACCACCCATCGGGGCACCGTGTCGGCGGCATCGACGTGGGCAGGCGAGTGCCAGACCTGCGAGCTTCGACCGGCACGAGCCGATAGCTTCGCGGGATTGTTGCACGAAGCCAAGCCGACTTCTCTGGTTCTCCCGCTCGACAAGCCCCAGATCGCACGTCACTTCGACGATCGTTACTTGGAGCGTATCATCGGCCCGATTTACACCCCCGAGTCCGAACGCCAGTACCATTACGTCAAAGCGCGACTCGCCTCTCAGTTCGACGTGCTCGTTCACTGGGACGAGACCCATGCGCTGGAGTTTCGGCCGCCCACCTCCTCGAGCCGTGATCCCTGTTCGAGACGAGATACGTCGGCGTCGACGTCCTGATCGTCAGAACGCTCGAGGTCGAGACTCAACATCAGATCCGTCTTAAAAAAGAGCCATCGCGTGGTCGTGTTCGACCTCCGTGTCGAATACTACCTCCTCGTCGTCGAACGACGCTCGGCGCTCGACTGTGCGACCGAGAACGGTCTCGAAGGCGTCACCGCGGACGGCGTTGGTCCAGCGCTCGAGCAGGGGATCGAGGTCGCGAACATCGGTGGCTTTGTTGGGAGGCGCCTCCAAATCGAACCCCACCTCGAGATCGGCGAGGGCCGCCTTGATCTCGCGCTCGACCAGCTCCCGAGGACAGTCCGACCACGCCGGTTGGAAGGACTCGAGCACGGCCTCGGTGAGTCCCGAGAGATCGACCGACGTCTGCCCCTTCTGGAGGGCACCGTGAATGGCGTCGAAGGCGGCACGACGGGCGTCTCGACGTACCCCGTGGATGGCTCGCTGCCGAGCGATGTATCGAGCCGACGTGGCGAGGCAGCTCGTGCCCAGGGCCATCGCCACGAGAAGGAGGGCGGTCACATAGGGAAACGCCCCGAAGAGCTCGACGAGCATGAAGTCACTCCCGTAGAGATACGCGCTGAACGTCTCGGGGGCGCCCCAGAGGAGTAGATACGTCCCCATTCCCGCCATCAACCAGGTGCCGGCCACCAGGCGTTGGGCCGCCTGGAGATGCCCCCATCCAACTCCGACGAGGTTGATCGGCAGCGTATCGAACGGTTGAGATGGACGACGCGCGATATGATCGAAGCCGGGTTCGAAGAGATCGAGATACTCGGACCAGAGGTGATCCATGCGTTCGGGATCGGGGTAGCGGTCGTCACTCGCGTCGTGCTTCATGGGAGCGTGGACGTCCGGATCGCGGAGTCCGGCCGTCTCGTCGATCTGGCGGAGCACCTCGTCCGAGAAGGCAAATCCCACCTCGCCACCCTCGCCGACGACGACTTCGCCCTCGACGATCCGACAGAGTTCGGCTCCGACCTCCATCGCCTCCGACAGATCCAGCCCCTCCTCCATGGCGATCTCGAGCGCTGACACCACGCCGCCCCGACGTTTGGCACGAGCCAGCGTGCGCGGGCCGAGGTCGGCATCGACGGGGCGCCGATGGGCGTAGGTCCGCTCGATGGCTCGATAGAGGCGGCCGACCAGATCGTTGGTGGGCATCCATTTTTCAAACATGTCGGCGCGATCGGCCGCGCGTACCCAAAAAGCGGGCGAGATGCGATCGAGATGCTCGTCGCGATGGACGACGGCGCGCCAGAGCCCCCGGAGCCAGACAAAGAGCGTGATGAGACACAGCACGACGATGGCGATCAGCACGAGGGCGATGAGAGCTTCACCGAGATCGTCTCCATCGACATCGGCGCCGTCGCCCCCGCTCCCGCCTCCCCATCCACCGCCACCTCCGAAGTCGAAAAACGCCCAGAACTGGTTCGTCGAACCACTCAAGCGCCGCTGGGGAGCTGGCTCCGACTGAGTCATGGGGCCGAGCGTCGGTTCACTCTTCAGACCGATGAAGGGGGAGGAGAGAACGCGCCACAGGAGACTCAGCGCAATCGTGCCGACGAGAATGATTGCGATCGACCCCAGCCCGAACAGACCGAACGCCGTCCCCTGCTCGTAAGTTGCCATGAGGCCGAGACTGGCGAGCGCCAGAAAGAGGACGGCCAGAATGGGCCAGACGGCGCCGATATTGGCCGTCGCGGCCATGCCGAGCATCAACAACTGAGTCGGGATCAGTCGAGTGCGCTCTCGCTGAAGACGCTCGATGGCGTCGGCCCCGAAGTCGTGGAGGATCTGGCCCGATCGCGTAATGCGGAGGCGACAGTCGACTTCCTCGCGCATCCGTTCGAGCGCCCCAGAGACGACGCGCTCGTCTCGATTCATCTCGCCGGCCAGTCCGGCCGCCGTCACGCCAGAGACGCCGCCCGAGAAACGCTCGACGAGTTCCTTTTCGACTTCTCGAACCTCCTCTTTCCAGCGCCGCTGTTCGTCCCCCTCGTACAGAGGTGCCACCGGGATGGTGGGCATGACCTCGCGGATGTGTCCGGGCTCGACCTCGAGAAGCCGGGTCAGATAGTAGCCCACGGCGTGAGCGACCAGCAGCCCGACGAGCATCAAACAACCAAAGGATACGAGAAACGACATCATGGCGTTACAGAACGGATCACGCTAAATAATCTGACGACACGTCTCATGCTAGACGGGGAGTCCCCTGCCCGTATGCTCGGTGTCGACAACGGCCTTCGTGTCGAGCCCTCGTCGCGAATCTCGCGGAGCTTCGAAGGCATCGTCTCGAATGACGTGGTTCCCATTGTTCGAGACGAGGCGTCCACTCCTCACCAACCACATGACGTCTCGAGGCGAGCCGAAAGACCTGCACCATGTAGTTGCGTCATGACACCCTCAGTCATGACACATATGTACACCCTCGAACTGTCAATCGGCTCGAATCGGTGGAGATGCTGGCTCTACGATGTTCCATCCGACCCGTCGTCCTCGACGCTCAGTTGCAGTTCCACTGTTCGATGCGTTCGGGCGAGAACGGATAACGCGTTCCCTCGAGCACTTCGGGGACGCGCTCGCCGTTCCATCCGGGATGGATCCACTCCCAGACGAGCTCGCCCTCTGGAGTGACCTCGAAGACGCGACCGGCGCGCGACTCGGTGATGAGCACGTTGCCATCGGCCAGATGTTGGTGCTTGCCCCCAGCTTTGGTGTAGAAGGGATGCTTCTCGTCTCCCCGGTAGATGACCTCCTGGCTGTCGAGGTCGCTCGGATCGACCGTCATGATTTCGCTTCCTCCGTAGGTCTCGCCCCAGGGGTCACACCCCTTCTCTCGGAAACACCCGCGATTGTTGAAGATAGAGATGCGCCCGGAAGGCAGGAAGTCGGGGTCGTGCTGGGCGATGAGCGGGGCATGTATGTGGAACTTGGCCTCTTCGGACTTCCCATCGAGCACCAGAACGGTGTCGATGAATTTCATGGAGACGACGATATCGCCCGCCTCGAGCGTCTCGAAGGCTTCGGCACGTTCGGGGGAGAGCACGTCGGCATCGTTGGTATGCAACAAGTCGCCGCTCGAGCGATTGTATTTGGTCAGCAAGTCCTGAAGTCCCGATCGCCTCAATACATCCAGGAGACTGATCTCTCTCACGACGTCCCCCTCCGGAGAGACTTTCAAAATCGTATCTTCGACGAAGGGCGGATCGAGCGCACTCAGCTTGTAGTCGTCCCCCTCTTCGACCCACTTCTGCCCGACGACCCAGTAGTGGCCATCGGGACCGAGGGAGACCGAGTGGTGGGTTCGGTAGGGAAGCTTCCATTCGATCTCTCCGCATGCGTCCATGCGAACGAGGCCGAGATACTCGACGTTGAAGACGATGTCACCGTCCTCCACGAGGTGCGTGCCGTGGACGTAGTTGCCCGGAATGTTTTTGGATCCACGCGCCATGTCGTCGTGAGGCGAGGTGGGCCAGATCTTCGAGGGCCGCACGTCCCACCGATGGAGCATCTCACCGTCGTGACTCATCAGTCGAATCTCCGGACCGATGCCGTCTTCATCTCGCCAGTAGCTCGTCAGTAGCGTGACTCCCGGTGTCGTGTCGTCTGGCGATAGCGAGCGAGCTCCGCTCCGATCGTATCGTGCCTCGTAGATGTGATGACCGGACCCGCTGAACGATTGGGTCACATAACGCATGATATCGGACGCCGTGCCGTGGGGGAATGCATCGTATTCTCCGGAGAGAAAGCCCCAAGCAAACCCCCAGAGGAAGAACAGCGTGACGAGTCCGCCGACAAACGAAAATGTAGGTCCACGTTCGGACACGACGACCTCGATATCTCCACGACGCGAGGTGAGGCTGAGATGTACGTCATACTCTGTCACACCTCGTCGAGATAGACAATATTTGAGGTGGCATTCGACCCGCAGGCCGAACATCCCGAGTGTGCCGAGGTTGATTCGAGGGGGGAACACGACGGATGGGTTCACCCAACGCGCGGCTTTTCGAAGACCATGTTCACAGTACCGGAGCTGACAGTAGCGAAGCGACCCCCCCTCGAGTGGCTCGAAGGCGCTCGCCAACCGCCATCCCGTTTGGAGTCGTCTCACTGAAAGTAGTCCATCGAATACTCCCCTCGCCCCCGTACGGTCGCCTCGACGCCCTGAATGGCCATGTCCAGCGAGTAGTCCGCGTCGAGGCGGTACTGGTAGGGATGCGTAATCGTTCGCGCGAGAAAGCGCACCAGAGGCCCGTAATCCTTCAGAAGATCGCGCCGATCGAGGTTTTCGCCCCGAGCCCGCCACGTGGCCCGATCGGAGCCCTGACGCCCCGTCACGCGTATCTGGAGTGGTACACGATAGCCCGTCTCGGCATCCTGACGCATACGTGTGAAGTCGATCTCGGCTGAGGCGTCCGTGAAGACGATCTCGCCCTGGTACCCCACGAGTAGCCAGACGAATGGGGGTTAAATTTTTGTTCGAGGGACGGAGTCTCTCATCTCAAGCCGGCGAGGACGCCGGCGCTCCGGAAGGCGTCTCATGTGAAGAATGGCATCCTACCGTACGGAGCGCCTTTCTATTTCTGTGAAATGAGCATCCCTGCTGGCAGGTCGCCGAGCGACTCCTCACTAAGGAGGAGCGAGGCGGCAACTGACGTTACTCGATTGTTTATTTAACTACCATTGCCCATGTACGGACGAGAGCAAGCGAGGCGTGATTCACATATTTTTGGCTCAATCGGATGGAATGACGTTCTTCCCCATGCGATGGCCCTGGGCGAGGCGTCGAGCCATCCGAGAGACCGGACGAGCGATCGAGGTGGGTCCGAGAAAACGAGGAAACGGAACAATCGACCGTCGGGATGATGGCATCATGCGCCCTCGCCTTCGAGCTCGAGGTCGTCGAGGGTCTCGAGCAGATCTTCGGCCGATTGGAAGCGATTCTCCGGCTCTTTTTCGAGGAGCGTCATCACGAGATCCTCCATCGTCTCGCTGACGTCCTCGTTGAAGTCGCGCGGCGAGGGCGGCTCGGTGTGGACGTGGTGATACGAGAGCTCCCCGTCGGTAAAGGGGACTCGGCCCGTGAGGCACTCGAACAGCGTACATCCCAGCCCGTAGAGATCCGAGCGGAAGTCGACGTCCTTGCCGATAATCTGCTCCGGTGACATGTAGTAGGGCGTCCCAACCTGCTTGGTGTGCTCTTTGGTGTATTCACGGAGGAACTTCGCCAGCCCGAAGTCCATGACTTTGATCGTCCGGTCGGGGCGACACATGATATTGTCGCTCTTGATGTCGCGGTGGAGTACGCCTTCGGCATGAGCGTACTTGAGGGCGCGACAGCTCTGGATGGCAATCTCTCGAATGGCCGATTCGGTGAGCGGACCATTGTCCTGGATCAGGTTCTTGAGCGTCTTCCCCTCGACGTACTCCATGGCGATGTAATACTCCCCCTGCTGTTCGCCGGCATCGAAGATGGTGACGATATTGGGGTGCGAGAGGGCGGCGGCAGCTCTCGCCTCGCGCAGGAAGTACTCGACGGCCGTCTCGTTGTCTCGAAGATCTTCGCCAAGGAGTTTGACCGCGACGATGCGATTCAAAAAAGTATCTCGCGCCCGGTAGACGACGCCCATTCCCCCCTTGGCGATCTCCTCTTCGAACTCGTATCGAAGCGAGGCGCCCGTCTCTTCGCCCGTCTCGTCGGGGGGGACCTCGGCCCCGACCGAGCGGGGATCGCCGACCTCGGCCGACGGCGAGCGAAGCGAGTCGGGCTGCTGGTTGGCTTGCAGTCCCTCGCGAATCCGGGAGGCCCGATCGGCGACGTCTTCATACGATTCGTCGAGGCGGAGAATCTTGTCGTAATGATCGAGGGCGCGTTCGAACTCTTCTCCGGCCTCGCAGACGCGTGCCATCTTGTAGTACAGTGACAGATGGTCTTGTTTGGTTTCGAGCTGTTCGACGGCGGCCCGGTATCGACTGTAAGCTTTCTCGTAGCGCTTCTGATGGCGATAAATATCTCCCTGAAGGACGAGACTCCGGGGATAGATAGGATCTCGGGAGTTGATGCGTTTGAGTGTCTCGAGCGCGTCCTCTTGCCGCCGCTGTTCGTAGAGGAGTCGCCCCGCCCGGAAGTAATCGCCCTGTGAGATGCGTGTGCGAATTTCGCCGTCGATGTCACCGACGTCTCGATACAACTCCGCCGCCTTGACGAGCTCGCCTCCCTGTTCGGCACAGTGAGCGGCATCGGCCTGGCGGTCGCAGTGTTCGTACAACTCGGCGGCGCGCAACCATCGCTCGGCCTTCTCGTAAGCCTCGGCCGCTCGCTCTTCATCGGCGAGCTCCTTGTCGAAGAGATGTGCTGCCTTTTCGTACTTGTCGGCGTCGGCGAAGAGTTTGGCGGCTGTGTAGTAGTCGTCCTGCTCGAGGGCCATCTTCGCTCGCGTCTCCGAAGCACGTGCCGATGCTCCGGAAGCCTCCAGAACCTCGGCCGCTCGCTTTCGCTCGCCGAGTTCCATGAAGAGCTCGGCGGCTTCAGCGCTTCGATTGGTGTCGACGAGCGCCTCGGCGGCCTCGCGCTTGGCGTCGATCCGTCGGTAGAGCGACGCCGCCCGACCCTGTTCACCCACGTCGCGCCAGAGCGAGGCCGCTCGTTTGGCCACTTCTTCGGCGCGCTCCGAGTCGAGCTCGTCATCTCCCTCGAGATGGTGATCGAGGAGATCTTCGTACGTTTCGGCGGCTCGCTCCTTTTCGTCAATCTCTTCGAGATTGCGGGCGGCGTCCACGAGATTGCCGCTCTGGCGGTAATGTTTGGCGGCTCGGCGAGCGTCTCTCGCCTCCTCGTAGTATTTGCCTGCCAGATGGTGATCGCCAGCCTTGACGTATTCGGCCGCTGCGGCTCGCCAGTGTTCGTCGTCTGCGTACAGACGAGCCGCCTGACGATTGACCCCTGCCTCCTTGAAATAGTGGATCGCTTCGGGACGACACTCGGCCTTGAGGTAGGCGTCGGCGGCCTGCTGGGGGGCACTGGCCCGGGCGAAGTGGTCGCCGGCTTCTTCGTACTGTCCCACTCGCATGAGAATTTCCCCCGCTCGTTTGAATCTGCCCCGGTTGAGGACCTGCTTCAGCTCCTCGCGCGTCGAGGGATCCAGTTCCTCGTCGTCTTCCGACAGCGAGGCCTCGCTGGAGCGGCTATCAAACAGCCAGAATCCGAGGGAGACCACGAGGACAGTCGCCAGCATCCCCCCTCCGATGACGAAGAAATATTCGGTGTACCCCCACGGTAGAGTCGGAGCAGGTGGTCGAGCGAGATTCCATCCACCCTGGAGTAAGACCGTCAGTGACATGCGACGCGATCCTCGGCCTGTGGCGTGGGAATGATTAAAAGTTCAGCTGTAAGCCCGCCCATGCCCCATCTCGGTGCGCTCCTCCCCGAGGGCGGACGCGGGCGGTCGAGGTCGATACGTCTCCCCCCGAACGTGTGACGAAGTGATAGGTCAACAGACTGGTCCCGACGGCGGTGAGAAACCCACCGGTTGAATACATGATCAGCTCCATACGATGACGCGAGAGGGCCCGGTTTCGCCACTGACGTCGGGTGGCGTCGGATTGATTGGGGTTGTAATTGTTGTAGCTCCGAGCCGCCTGCGATTTGAGCACCGTCGACAGCACGCCCGCCCCCAGACCGGCAAGACCGAGCGCTCCCGTGGTCCATCCCGAGATTTCGATCATCCGGCGATCGTTCCAGCCCTCGTTGGGAGATACCTCGTGAAGTGCTTTGGGTTTGTCCGATCGATCGGTTTGTTCAGTATTCGCCCGGGTCTCCTGTGAAGTGGTTTCCTCGAGTTCGAGTGTCACCGAACGCTCTTCGCCGGCTTCGAACGTCACGGTGCTCTTGCTCGCCTCGTATCCGTCTTTGGAGGCAAACAGAGTCGTCTCTCCCGGCCCGAGCTCCGTCGAGACGGGCGATTCCCCGATGGGTTCGCTGTCAGTCGACCCAATGCGGATCGAGGCGCCCTCCGGCTTTGTGGTGATGTCGACGGTTGCAGGCCGAGATTGCTTCAATGTCTCGATGCGCTCTTCGATCTTTTCGACGGCATCTTGTCGATCCTCGGGTGCCTTGTCGACAAAAGTCTCATAGTAACCGATCGCATCATCGACGCGATCGAGATTCTGAGCCGTCTCACCGAGACGCACGAGAATGGCCGGCTTGGGATAGAGTTCGTAAGCTCTCTCGAAGTACCCCAGGGCCTTCTCGTACTTTTCGGCTTTCGAAGCCTTCTTGCCCTTGCGGACGAGCTTCAACACCTCGCGCGCTCGCTCATCTTGGCTGAGTTCTTGTTCGCTCGAATCAGACCCGTCTCCGTCCTGAGCCCAGGCCGAACTCGAGAACGTCATTCCGCCGGCGAACGCGACGACGGCGGTGAGCGTCACGACGACGAGACTCCGCCCGAGGCGATGCATACGTGCCATGAGTCACGACTCCTTTGTACCATCTCCGTCACTGACATCCGTAGGTATACCATCCGAGCCTCGAGAGGACGGCGCTCTCCACGTTCCGGGAACGCCCACGACCTCACCAGCTCGAGTCCCCCACCCATGTTGTACGGGATTCTCCCCGATACTGCCAACCCTCGGCTCGATGTTCATCCCCCGACGACAGGGGGAGAGGTATGGCGATCGACGGATGCCGCCGAGCTAAAGACACCGCACTCTCTTCGAGCAATGACCCGGGGGGCGGCGGAACGAACGGAGATATCCAACCGGTTCGCCCCCCCTTTGAGACCTCTTTGACCTCGATCCTGAAATGCGCTATCAGAATTTTCGCTCGGCGGTGAACGTATCTGAAATGCTTCCGAGCCTGAGGACGGCCCGCCCGCCGTCTCCGATGAATCGTCGGCCTCACGTCGGCGACACGATGTTCGAGAGATTCGATCGCGCTGAAGGAGTATCGAAGATGGGTGTCTGGGAACCCCTGTTTTTCTGGCTGTTTGCGGTGGGAGCCGTCGCGACGAGTGTCGGGGTCCTCTTTATCAAAAACCCCCTCTACGCTGCGCTCTCACTGATCGGGGATTTCCTCTGCTTTGCGGGACTGTACGTCTTGTTGTCGGCTCACTTTCTGGCCGTCACCCAGGTGCTCGTCTATACCGGGGCGATCATGATCCTGTTCGTCTTTATCATCATGCTCCTCAACCTGAACGAACAGGAACTCGGCGAACGTCAGTTTCGCCTCCATCACATCCTAGCTTATCTCACGGCCGGTATCGTCTTTGCACTCGCAGTCTCGGCGATTGCTCCGCTGGTTGACCAGCAACAGGTCGCCACGGAACGACAGCGCGTTCAGCAGCAGGCTCAGAATGCCGACGGCGACGAGGCGAGCGAGGGCTTTCGGGTCGAATCGCCCGTGCCCGGCCTGTATGCAGCCGTGAACGAACCCGCCATCAACCGCGATTTTCGCGCTCAAATCCAAAGCTGGGAGGACGGAACCGCAACCCCGGCCGATGAAAAGTATCGCACATACGACCCCGACCGTTCGTTCGAGGTCCCTCCCGTCCTTCGAGCCAGCGAGGCGCAGGCGCAGGGAGGCACGTCATCGATGTTCGGTACGGTCGAACCCATCAGCATTCTGCTGGTCAATCGCTTCGTCGTGCCGTTCGAGTTGATCGCCGTCCTCTTGCTGGCCGCAATCTTTGGCGCGGTCGTGATCGCCAAGAAACGACTGTGAGTGTCGTCCCCCCTCGGTAGCCGACCGAGGGCCACGCGCTCCCTCCGAGATTTTGACGTTCGAGGTTTCACCGATGAGCTGGCAACCGACTCTCGCACACTATCTCATTCTGGCCGCCGGCACCTTCAGTATCGGGTTAATCGGCGTGATGGTGAGGCGCAACGCCCTCATCCTCTTCATGTGCATCGAGTTGATGCTCAACTCGGTCAACCTGACGTTCATTACCTTCAGCCAGTATCGCGTCGATCTGGACGGCCAGATTTTTGGATTCATCGTCATGGCGGTCGCCGCGGCGGAAGCGGCCGTGGGGCTGGCGATCGTGCTGCACATCTTCCGCCAGAATCGAAGTGTCAACGTCGACGAAGTCACCGAGCTCCAACAGTAGCCGAGTCTCTCGGTCGCCCCCGCCATCTGGATGTATCGATGGGGGCGGCTCGCTGGAGCCGTCGACTTCGCGTGATATCTCCGACTGAGTCAGACGCCTTGTCATGGAACACATCGTATCCGTTCAGTTCGATTACTACCTCGGGCTGATCGTCCTCTTCCCGCTGTTAGGGGCCATCATCAACGGGGTCGCGGGGCCGAAACTCCCGCGTCGCTTCGTCCACTGGATCGGCTGCAGCGCCATCGGCCTCTCCTTTGTCTTCACGGCCCTGTCGGTCCACGGCCTCTACCTGAACGCCCACGAGGGCGATCACGGACCCGTCTACGGCTCGATCGTCTACGACGCCTATCAGTGGATCTACAGCGGCGGGATGGAGCTCGACATTGCCTTCATCCTCGATCCCCTCTCGGCGGTCATGCTGCTCGTCATCACGGGCGTGGGACTGCTGATCCATATCTATTCGGTCGGATACATGAAGGAGGAAAGCGGCGTATGGCGGTATTTCTGCTATCTGAATCTGTTCTGCTTCGCCATGCTCATGCTCGTCCTCGGCAAGAACATGCTCGTGACCTTCATCGGCTGGGAAGGCGTCGGGCTCTGTAGTTACCTGTTGATCGGCTACTGGTACGAGGACGACTCCAACGCCATCGCCGGCCAGAAGGCCTTCATCGTCAACCGCGTCGGCGACTTCGCCTTCCTCGGTGGCCTCTTCCTGCTGTTCTACCAGGCGGGGACGTTCGATTACGTCGAACTCTACCAGTATGCGACGACCGCCGAGACGGCGCGCCTGCTCGCCCCGGTCGCGCTCCCGGCGGCCATCCTCATCTTCATCGGCTGTACGGGCAAGAGCGCCCAGATTCCGCTCTACACCTGGCTCCCCGACGCCATGGCCGGTCCGACGCCGGTCTCGGCGCTGATTCACGCCGCCACGATGGTCACCGCCGGCGTCTTCCTGATCGCGCGGCTCCACTTTCTGTTCACCTTCAATCCGACCATCGGCTACGTTGTCGCCACCATCGGGACGCTGACGGCCTTCTTTGCGGCGACGATCGCCGTCGTCCAAAACGACATCAAGAAAGTGCTGGCGTACTCGACCATCAGCCAGCTCGGCTACATGTTCATGGCGGTCGGCGTCGGGGCCTTCACGGCCGGCATCTTCCATCTGATGACCCACGCTTTCTTCAAGGCCCTGCTCTTTTTGGGCTCGGGCAGTGTCATCCACGCGATGGGCGGCACCCAGGACATCCGCGAGATGGGCGGACTCAAAGAGTGGATGCCCTACACCGAAAAGACCTTCCTCATCGCGTGCCTCGCCATCTCGGGTTTCCCGCTGTTTGCCGGCTTCTTCTCCAAGGACCTCATCCTCTGGAACGCACTGACCAACGTCCACATCCTGAGCGTGCCCGAAGCGGCTAGCTCCGCGACGATCGCTACGCTGATCAACAGCACGTCACCGGTCATCGAGAGCGGCGGAGCCGTGGATGTCACGACATGGGCGAGCGCCTTTCATTGGGGCTTCTATCTGATGGGCGTGCTGACGGCGGGACTGACGGCCTTCTACATGTTCCGACTCTATTTCCTGACGTTCCGCGGCGAATGCCGGGCCGACGAGGAGACGCGCGAGCATCTCCACGAGTCGCCCCCATCGATGACGCTTCCGCTCTGTGCCCTCGCTTTCCTGTCGCTCTTTGGCGGCTGGACCGGATGGCCGCACTTCATTCCCAAGGGCGTGCCCAAATGGCTCGGGTTCGGCGGGCACGGACACGGAGGACATGGCGCACCCGAGTATCTCGACTGGATGCTCGGCTTCGAACACTGGCTCGACGAGGCCTTCGTCCTCTCGACCAGTCACCGATTCGCACCCCTGTTCGGATCGCACCCGTACACTCAAGAGCTGATCGCCACTTCCGTCAGCGTTGCGGTGGCACTGAGCGGTATCGGCGCGGCCTGGGCGATCTATCTGAAGAATCCCGGACTGCCCAAGGAGATCGCCGACAGCGTGCGTGGGCTCTACGACGTCCTCATGAACAAATACTACGTCGACGAAGTCTACAACCGCGTCTTCGTCCAGGGGAGCGTCAAGATCGGGAGCTTCATGCACACCTTCGACGAGGTCGTCATCGACGGCGTACTCGTCGACGGGCTCGCCTGGTTTGTCGAACAGCTCGGCAAGATCCTGCGACACCTCCAAAGCGGCAACGTCCAACGATACGCCACCTACATCGTCCTTGGGATCGTCCTCTTTGCGCTGGCGATCCGATATTATCAGTATTTCTAAGCACTGTGATCTCGAGAGATACGGCTCATGGCTGATCCGACTGCAATACTCGGTACGATGACGGCACTCGGGGCCGCCCTTCCATCGGCCAGCTCGTTTCCCTGGCTGACGGTGATCACGTTCGGGCCCCTAATCGGCATCCTCGCGTTGATGCTCATTCCGCGCGATCAGACCGATCTGCTCCGCAACACCGCCCTGCTCTGTACGCTCGGCGTCTTCGTCGTCAGTCTCGGCGTGCTCGTCCACTTCGATCCCTCGGTGGTCGCCGAATCCGGGCAGGTGTTCGCCTTCCAGCTGACCGACGGGCCCGTCGAATGGATTCCGGCGCTCGGGATTCACTACTACCTCGGCGTCGACGGCATCAGCCTCTGGCTGGTGTTGCTGACGACGTTTCTCGGGCCGATCGTCATCTACTCGACCTATTCGTCGGTCGACGAGCACGTCAAAGAGTACATGATCTGCCTGCTGTTTTTGCAGATCGGCATGGTGGGGGCGCTCGTCTCGCTGGACGTCTTCCTGTTCTACATTTTCTGGGAGATGATGCTTATCCCGATGTACCTCATCATCGGAGTCTGGGGGGCCGACCAGCGGATCTATGCGGCCGTCAAATTCTTCGTTTACACGATAGTCGGCAGTCTTCTGATGCTGATCGGCATCCTGTACGTCTACTTCGAGACGGGGGGCGCCGGCGGCGGATACAGCTTCATGTTCACGGATCTGGCGGCCGTGGACCTGACCTACAACGAGCAGTTCTGGCTCTTTGCCGCCTTCTTTCTGGCCTTCGCCATCAAGGTCCCGCTGGTGCCGTTCCACACGTGGCTCCCTCGTGCTCACGTCCAGGCGCCGACGGCCGGTTCGGTCATTCTGGCCGGGGTGCTGTTGAAGATGGGGACCTACGGGATGCTCCGCTATGCATTCCCGCTGTTTCCGAGAGCTCTCAAAACCTTCGCACCCTATATTGCCATCGTCGCCACGATCGGCGTCGTCTACGGCGCGCTGATGGCGATGGTCCAAGACAACATCAAGAGACTCGTGGCCTATAGCTCGATCAGCCACCTGGGCTTCTGTGTTCTCGGGCTCATCTCGATGACGCCCCAGGGCCTGGCGGGCGGCATGTATGTCATGCTCGCCCACGGCATCTCGACGGGGGGGCTCTTCCTGGCGGTCGGCATTCTCTACGAACGACGCCACACGAAGGCGATCGAGGCGTATGGTGGGGTGGCCAAATCGATGCCCATCTTTTCGGCGATGTTCATGATCGTCATCTTCGCCTCGGCTGGTCTCCCCGGACTCAACGGGTTCGTCGGCGAATTCCTGTCGCTGCTCGGCACCGCCAAGAGTCATTTCCTGTGGTTCGATCAGCCGCTGGTCTTCGCGCCCGAGAGTGTCCTCGATCTCTCGGCGACCTCCGGCGAGGGGGGCATCGCATTCGGCGGAGCCATGCAGGGCTTGCCCGTCGACGGACAGGTCACGCCCGAGATGACGGCCTACCTGTTCGCGCTCGTCGCGGCGACGGGGGTCATCTGGGCGGCGGGCTATCTGCTCTGGATGTGGCGGCGCGTCATGTTCGGGCCGCTCGACAAGGAGGAGAATCGCAACCTCTCCGACCTCGGCGTCCGAGAGATTCTCTACATGCTTCCCATCGTGCTGATGGCCCTCTTCATGGGCGTGTATCCAAAGTTCTTCCTCAGCCGCATGGACCCGACGCTCAACGACTTCCTCCAGCATATGAAGACCGAAGTCGAGCGCGAGATTCCGAAATCGGAGACGACGCAGGGCGACGATCCGGAGACGGTGCCGCCCGCTCGGGGCACGGTCATCGTCGAGGAGCCCAACGACGCATGGGTACCGGACCGCCCGATGTTCGACGAAGACATTCGAGAGGCCGACGACGAGGAATGAGACCGATTGCGTGATCCCGTTTCCCCCTGAAGGCGAGTGTCGGGGACCGGGTACTCGACACACACGACTCGACTTTCCATCGCGACCGCACGAGTATCATGCATACGATCGCATCCATTCTGCCGACGCTGGGCCTGCTCGCCCCTCCGAACTGGTCCGAATACGGGGCCGTTCTTCCGGGCGCCATTCCTTGTCTGACGGCGCTACTTCTGATCCTGCTCAACGTCTTCCACAAGGGAAGCGAGACGTCGCGCGACTACCAAGCCTATGTCAGTGCCATCGGGCTCGCCGTCTCGATCGCCAGCGTTTGGCTTCTCTGGGACGACACGGTCTCACGACCGGTCTTCCACGGGATGCTCTATCTGGACAAATTCACGCTCTTCTTTGCGGCACTCTTCAGCGCCTCCGGCATCATCGCGTGTCTGCTGAGCCCCAAATATCTCGCCAATCGAGGGCTCAACCGACCCGAATACTATCTGCTGCTTTTGAGTAGCGTCACGGGGATGAACTTCCTGGCCGCGGCCGCCGACCTGATGACGTTCTTCGTCGCCTTCGAAGTGATGTCCATCCCCGTCTACTGCATCGCCGGTTATCTCCGGGAGGATACGAGAAGCGGCGAAGCCGCCATGAAGTACTTCATCCTCGGGGCCTTCTCGTCGGCGCTGATGCTCTATGGGATCGCGCTCCTCTACGGCGCAACCGGCACGACCAACCTGGAATTCGTCGGCCAGCACGCCATCGATCTCATGATGGCCGGCGAGGGCACGCTCCTGGTCGTCTTCGGCTCGCTTCTGCTGCTGTCGGGCTTTGCCTTCAAGATCGCCTCGGC
>JAQCND010000198.1 GCA_028274765.1 Bradymonadaceae bacterium | reverse complement strand
CCGTGTCAGTCGCTTGAATAGTCATCGAGCGTGACTCTGAGTTCGGTCCGCACGCCCACGAACCAGTGATGAGGACCGAAAGGACGAACCCTGCCCAGAGATATCGACATGGACGGGAGAGATCCGACGAAGAAATCGAAGACATCAATACGGATGAGACACGAGGAGACACGTATCGCGGTCGATGATACTGAACAAAGTATCACGTTTAATCGGACAACACAACGCCGTCCGGGAGGGCGATCGCATTTGAGTACGTCGTCCTTCGGAGTCGATGCCTTCGCCCGACGCTTCCTATCTCTCATCTCGGCCGACCATCAGAAACGAGGAATCCGCGACGCATCGTGCAAGTCGAGGGGAGATGCTCGCCACGAGAGCGAGTCGTTCCGATGAGGACAACTCCCTCCTCGAACGACACTCAGTATCGGACGGTGCACACTCGCACCTCGAACGAGCACAGAAGTCGACCGGAGGAAAGCTCTGACGGGCCTCGTGGCTCGGGACTCGAGAGCATCGCCGGGAGATGCTCGTAATCGCTCATGGCTCCCCGAGTATGCGTCGAGACGGGGCGATGCGTTCCTCGTGTGCACAACACGTATTTGCCTCGATCCCGTTGCGAGCGTTCGAGGCAAATTTGACGAAATAAAACATATTATTCAGTTACTTACATTCAAATTTTTTCGACCCCGTGTGCCCGCCAGTCACCTCTCGTACGCAACAAACCCCCGATATCTGCCGACGATCGTAAACAGAGGGGGAGATGCGAACGTCTCCCCTCGCCCGAACGCCTCGATTCCGACTGATACGGAGGCCCAGCCGATGGCATCCTCGGACGTCCGCCCCTCTGAGGTCGACTGCTGCGATACGTCTTCGCCGATCCCCCCCGGGCGCCCCGAACCCGACCAGATCCGAGCTCACCTGGTGGAGCGTCAGTGGTCCCAGCTCAGCGCCGCCCTCGGATTCGACCCTGAGTGCCACCCCATTCCTCGCGAAGTCCTGGGTACCTGGGGGCTCTCCGAGTCCCTCGTCGAGGGTCTCGAATCGCTCGACCTCCTGGCCACGTCGACCGGCTGCCGCGTACTTCTGGTCCGCGGGACCGTCTCGTATCGCCAGTTTCGACGAGCCATGTTCGCCGCCCACCGCCACAACCCCTCCACGTGTCTGATCTGGTGGTGGGTGCAGGACGAGACCATATCGGTGGCGACGATCGATCGACGCGACGACGATCGTCGCTTTGTGCGCCGCATGGAGACGTCTCTGACCCATCCCGATCCCGTGGGTCTCCGGCAGTGGTGTGCCCTCCATGTCGACGATGTCGCCGGGCCCGACGAGCCCGATCCGGCACGCCGCCTTCATCGACACGTCGTCGACGTGTTGCGTCAGGAGAGTCTGACCCGCGAATTCTTCCAGGGGTTTTCCGAGGTCCTCGAGTCGCTCGCCGCACGCATGCAATCGGGCCCCGATGACGAGCAAACTCGTCACGACATCGCGCTGTCGACACTCCTGCGACTCGTCTTCGTCTACTTTCTCCAGCAGCGGGGCGCCCTCGATGGCGACCGCAAGTTCGTGCTGCGCCATCTTCGACGATCGCAACAGAACGGAGAGAGTTTCTACCGATCGGTCGTCCGACCTCTCTTTTTCGACGCGCTCAACCGCACCCCCGATCGGCGAGGCGACAAGGCGGACGAGCTCGGACGACTTCCCTTTCTCAACGGGGGATTGTTCGAGCCGATTCCCGCCGAACTCGAACACCCCTCGATCGATTGGCCCAACGAGGTCTGGTCGAGCGTCGTCGGGGATCTCTTGGAGCGTTTTCACTTCACGATGGACGAGGGCGCCGAGAGCGACGAGTGCCGGGCCGTCGATCCCGAGATGCTGGGCAAGGTTTTTGAAGGGGTCATGTACGGCGAGTCGCGCCGCCACTCCGGGAGCTTCTATACGCCGAGACCCGTCGTGCGCCGACTCGTCGAACGGGCGTTGACGGGCTATCTGACCGAGGCCGCCCCGATCGACGACGAGACGGCCCGTCGGCTCCTCGAGGGAGAGCCCATCTCCCTCCGTGACGACGTCCAGCACACGCTCATCGAAGCACTCCGCGAGCTCCGTCTGCTCGACCCCGCCGTGGGGACGGGGGCCTTCCTGCTCGAAGCCCTCCACCGCCTTCACAACTGCTATCGGAGTCTCGGACTCGACGAGGGCACGACGCCGACGTACAAACACCGCGTCGCCCTGGTCCACCGACACCTCTTCGGGATCGATCGCCAGCAGACGGCCGTGCGCATCTGCGAACTTCGCCTCTGGCTGGCCATCCTGGCCTCCATGCCCGAACGCCCGATCGAGGAGCTACCGACGCTCCCGAATCTCGCGCATCGCATCGCCTGTGGCAACGCTCTGCTCGCTCCCTCGGATTACCTGGAACTCGGCGACTCGGAACGGGGACGGACGGAACCAAGGGTGTCCCTTCCTCGCGAACGGCGCCGTGCGTACCGCGACGAGATGCGCGAACTCCACGAGGATTTTCTCGAGGCCCACGGCTCCGAAAAGGCCGAACTGCGTCGCCGCATGGAATCACTCGAGCGCGAGATTCAGTCCTCTCTCCTCCGCGAACGACGCGAGCGACTGGAGGCCAGGCGGGCCCCTCTCGAGACCCGCTCCGACTCTGACGACCTCTTCGGGGACGAACTCGAACTCACCGACGAACAGCGCCGAGCTCGCGAGGCGTATCGAGACGAGATCGAGGCCATCGACGACGCACTCGAGGGCCTTCGCCAACACCGAGACGTTCGAACGGGTTTCCACGTCGGAGCTCGATTTGGCCCGGCCCTCGAGGGCCAGGGATTCGACGTCATCGTCACCAATCCGCCCTGGGTCCGAGCAAACCGACTCGATCGCTCGATGCGAAAGCTCCTCGAGACCCGATACGACGGCGTCTTCGAGGGACTCTGGCCCGGAGCCTCGTCGCTCGGGATTCGAACGCCGTTCGGGGCTCAGATCGACATGGCGTCGATCTTTGCCGAACGCTGTCTGGAGCTACTCCGTCCCGGCGGTCAGTTGAGCATGTTGCTCCCCTCGAAAGTCTTTCGTTCGCTCCACGGCTCGGGATTGAGACGACTGATCAGCGCCCACGATCTCATGCACATCGAGGATTATTCGGACGCCGAGCGAGACTGGTTCGATGCCACCGTCTATCCGTCGGCCCTCCACATGGCCAGGCGACACGACGCTACTGACAACGCCTCCCCGACGCTCGAGGACGACACGGCGAACGAACCGCTCGCTCCCCCACGAGCGCGGCGAGGCCCCGCCGATCGCGCTCCTCGAGGCCAGTCCTTTCAGTTGACTCGCTGGCGAGGGGATACGTCCTCGACCTGCTCTACTCGACTCGAGGACCTCCCTGCCCTCGGCGACCATCCGGGCGAACCCTGGGTGTTTGCTCCACCTCGCGTACGATCTGCCATCGAGACGATGCGAGGCCACGCTCGCTCCCTCGGCCAGTGCGCCCCCCTCCAACCCTCCCGCGGCGTCATGACGGGATGCAACCGCATCTTCGTGCAGGACGAGGAGGATCTGAACCAGTGGCTCGACGCCCCACTCTCTCAGTGGACGCGACCTGTTCTCCGAGGCCAGAACATCCGAGAGTGGTCGATCGAGGCCGACGAGCGCCTCCTGTGGGGGTACGACGACTCGCTCGAGCCCTCCTCCGACCTTCCAGACGACCTCCAGCAGTACGTCGAGCGCCACGCCGAAACCCTCCGAGGTCGCTCCGATCACACGCCGGGTGCCCCCCTCTGGACGCTCTTTCGGCTCAAGGAAGGGGTCGTTCGTCCCAAAGTTGTCTGGCGAGACCTCGCCCCCCGGCTCGAAGCTGCCTTCGCGCCCGCCGACGTCGTGCCGCTCAACACGGTCTACTTCATTCCGTTCGAGGGCCGACGAGAGGCCCGGCTGCTCGCGGCACTCTTCAACAGCACCCCTCTCCGAGCCGTGGCCCACGTCCTGGGGGAACGCGCTCGAGGCGGATGGCGTCGACACTTCGCCTGGGTCATGCGACTGCTCCCGGTGCCGAACGAACTCCAACAATGGCTGGCCGCCGACCGAGACGTCTCGTCGATGTCCTCCCAGCTCGTCGAACTCCTCGAGGCGTGTGAGAGCTCGACGTCGTTTCCGCCCGATCCCGATGCTCTGGACCGCTGCGTGGCCCATCTCTTCGGACTGGAGGCGAACGAGCTCCAGGTGCTTCGAGACTGGCAGCATCACGTCTCCAGCGCGCGAGACGAGGAGGCAGCATGAATGCGGACCGATCGACGACACTCGAGGCCCGCGAGTGGGTGCGCCGAGGGCTCTCTTTGGAGGCTTCCACCCGACAGGCGACAACGTCCTTCGAGACATCCGTCGGCGAACTCGATCTAGCCCCCTTTCAGCGACGAGCGATCGAGCGGGGACTGACGATCTCGAGGCGATACGGCGGGGTGCTGCTGGCGGATGCCGTGGGACTCGGCAAAACCCGAGTCTCGCTCGCGCTCGCTCGAGCCCTCTCTCGCGATGCTCGACTCCGCTCGGATCGTGACCGCCCGGCGGTCTTCTGCGTACCGGCCCGGCTGCGCGAACAGTGGAAGCGCAAAGCCCGCCAGGGCGGCATGACCTCGCCCCACGTCGTCTCTCACACCTCTCTGAGTAGGCGCAACGTCGATGTCGAGAAGCTCGAGCCCGGCGTCGTGGTGGCCGACGAAGCCCATCGCTTTCGCAATCCCGATACCTACCGACATCGGCAGCTCGCCAAACTCTGTGCCCGAACCTCGGTCGTGCTGGCCACTGCAACCCCCGTCTGCAATACCATCTGGGACCTCTACCACCTGTTGTCACTCTTTCTGGCCGAACACGACCTCCGGGACGTCCTCGGCTGTGATCTCGAGGATGCCTTCGAGTCGGCCGAATCGGGGGAGGTCGATTTGACGAGGCTCGTCGAACGCCTCGTCATTCGGCGAACGCGGCCCCCGTCGGCATCCGGGTTCGGGGACCGCCCTTCGGCCCGCCTCGAGATGCTCCACTACGACCCTGGCTCCGACGAGCAATGGGTCTGGGAACACCTGGAGTCGGCGCTCCGCGATCTCTCGTTCGAGGCGTGTGCCGACCAGTGGCCCCCCGAGCTGTTTATCGAGTACGCTTTGCGTCGGTGGGAGAGTGGCCCCCGAGCGCTCGCCGAGACACTTCGAGGACTGGTCGAGTATCATCGCCGATGGCTCGAGGCCCGACGTCACGATCGCACGCTCAATCGCGACGACTTCTCGGAACTCTTCGACGATATCTCGGCGTATCAACAGGAGGTGTTTCCCTTCCTGTTCCCCTCGAACGAAGCGAGTGACAAAAGAGCCTCCTCGAATCGAGCAGCCATTCGCCGGGATCTCGACGCCCTCGAATCTCTGCTCGACCGGGTCAAACGCCTTCTCGAATGCGGCCCCGGTCCGGCTCGCGCCGTCGCCCAACTCGCCCATTCGCTCGACGACAAGATCCTGATCTTCACCAAATACCGGCGAGCCGCCGACGGTATCTTTCAGACCCTCCGCCAGTCGCTCGGCAGCGACGCCCGTATCGGACAGATCACGGGCGATACGGCCCGTGCTACAGGACTTGGGTCGGCTTCGGATCATGAGCTACTGCGACGGTTTGCGCCGCGAGCTCAAGGGGTCGCCCCCCCCGCCGATCATCAGCAGTTGCGAATCCTGGTCAGCACCGACTGCCTCTCTCGAGGACTCAACCTCCAGGACTGCGGGCACGTGGTGTTGGCCGACCTCCCGTACAGTCCGCTGGCCGTCGAACAACGCATCGGTCGACTCCTGCGTCCCGGCGGTCCCCACGAAACCGTGCACGTCTACGTTCCGCGCCCCGACGACTGGAACGACACCCTCGGCCTCCGTCGTCGGCTCCGTCGCAAGCTCTCGCATGCACGTCGATCGGGCACGGGATTTACGTCGGCCGACGTCCTGGAGGTGGCCGCCGATTCGAACGACGCCCCCTTCGAACCCACACGAGACGACCTCGCTGAGGCCTCGGCGACATGCGACGCCTCCCCCGAAGCGCGCCCCTCCTCCGATGACCCCCGGTCCGACTCCGAAGCATCCGATCCTGAACAAACGCCCCGCGAGGTCGAGAGGCGTTCCGATCCTCGAGTCTCTCCCTCCGGCACTGCCCCCGCCAACGTGGGAATCGCTCGCATCGCTCGCCCCGACTCTCCTCGGGACCCCCTCGCCGCTCTCACCAAACTCGAGGGACTGGCCCGCCAGCTCGACGCTCGAGAGGCCGACGCTCCAGAGGGGTTCTGGACGGCCGAGGCTCCTATCGAACGCCCGGCCCTCTGGATCCGAGCAACCTTCGAATCCCCCGACGACATCCAACCACGGTGGGAACTCGTCGCCGAGGGCGACGACGTCGAACTCCGAACCTCGTGTCTCGTCCGGAGTCTCGTCGCCCTCGCCGACGCCCGACTGACACTCGAACGGAGCTCGCCTCCGGCCTCACTCCTCTCTCGAGCCCGACGAGCACTCGAATCGCGCTGCCGACAACTCCACGCTGCTCGACTCGCGCCCGTTCCCCTCACCTCCGATGCTCCTCAACAACAATGGTGGCGTCGCCTCTGCGAGTGGATACGGACCGACGAGCTCTCGATGTCATCCGACGAGATGGAGACGTGGCGAACGAGACTCCTGCGCCCCTTTCCAAGTGGGCTCGAACACCAGCTCGGTGAACTTCTCGAGGCATGCGATTCTCCCAAACCCGCCCTGCGACGACTCGACGATCTGCTCGAACGACATCCGGTCTCGACCGGAGAGATATCCGCCCACATTGTGAGCGGACTCCATCTCCGTCCGGCTTCGCGCCCGACGTGAGATACCTTGTTGGCACCCTTCGCTTCTTCTCTCGATACGAGGAGACGGTATGACGACCCCAGCCGACCCCCACGACAGCGACACCGAACTGACGAGCGACGACATCGCCTCGCTGACGCCCGAGGCACTCGTCGAACGCTTCAAGGGGTACGTCCACCGCATCGCCGCGGATCTCCACGACCCCGATCATCATCAACTCACCTTCGAAGATGTCTGCGCTTACGGCTACGAAGGATTGCTCGATGCCCACGAACGCTTCGAGCCAGACCGCGAAGCGTCGTTTATGAACTTCGCGTACTACCGTATTCATGGGGCCATCTGCGATGGACTCCGCTCGGGCGAATGGTCGTCGCGCCACCGAGTCGTCGAGCTCGAGGACCATTTCGAATCCCGTCGGGACGATGAAACTCCCGGTCACTACGCCAAGGACGAATCGTCGCACTCGGACTCCCTGCCCACGGGATACCGCGACGACGAAGGAGACGAACACGACGACCCCGTGACCATTCTCCTGATGAATCGGGCCGACGTCGAACACCTCGAGCATACGGTCACCTCCCCTCAGCATCAGCATCTCTACGGTCGCGAGATGAGCGATCAAATGGAAGACGCCCTCGATCAACTCTCCGAGATGGAGCGCGCCATCGTCGTACGATACTATCTTCAGGACGAGACTGTCGAATCGATTGCCGACGACCTCGGATGCTCGAAATCCTGGGCCTGCCGGCTCAAACAGCGAGCGATCGACGAGCTCGCCGACATACTACCCGATTTCGACCGCAACGCCGTCGCCGAGCTCACCTCTCGAGATGTCGCGGCGTAAAGTGGTCGTCTCGATGGAGAGAGCGGCGTCTCGACGGGGGAAGAGAGCCGCTCTCTCCATGGCCACGAGGGCCATCGCATTAGAAGTATAGATGACGCGACGAGACGCGCCTTCCCCGTTTGAACATACGCCTTATCGCCTCGATCCTCTCGAAAGGGAGTCGCACTGCCGTAGCCAGCATCAACCCGGCGCTCTGCCAGCAAGGAGGCTCATGTCGAAGACATATAAAGGCGCTCCCGAGGGGGATGAACTCGTTCATCGCTCGACGCCTCTTTGGAGCGATCCTGTATTTTCTCCGGAAGTGGGCTCCCAGCCGGCCGATCACAACGAGAACATATTCAAATGCGATCGCCCTGCCATGGCCCCCTTGCCCCCGATCAACACGCTGTTTTATCGACTTGCATTGGCGCTATCGAATCTCGACAACAGCGGATGACCGCCCGACGGTCGATCGGGTCGATGTCACCAGGTTCGAGTCTCGTAGGAGCGGAAGCGAGGTGAGGGAGAACCACGCACTATGGGATATGGGGCTCGATGGAGGGGGGAGTTACCTGTTGTAGACGAGCGGAAGAGGGATACCTGTCGGACGATTGGCTCCCAGGATGGAGAGGTTGTTTCGACCGATGGGGCTCAGTGGCCGAGCCGAAAGCCTACCGTCCCCCCCCGTTCCCATGTCGTCAACCGTTTGAAAAGCCGATCGAGACCCGACTCCTTGTCCATCGGCTGAACGAGTATTCAAGCCAGGTGGTCGGACTTGATCCACAGGCGACATCCCTCGTCGGTGCGAGGATGATGCGAGGCGCCAGCCGGCAGGCGCAACCATGAACCGGCCGCATGGGAGCCCGCTTCGTCGCGATACGAGCCCTCGAGGACGAAATACTCGAGCCCCTCGGCGCTCCGTGTGCCGAACGACGTCCCGGGCGCCCACCGCTCGAGACGCACCCGTTCTCCCTCGGCTCTTCCGTAGTGGAGGGGCATGTATTCGACGCCCTCTCGGTCGTGAGACTGCCACGACTGTCGACGGGTATCGACGACAGTCTCCCCTTCGTCGGGATCGTCCATCTGCCGCAACTTGACGAGAATGATACAGCCCGGCTCGGAGTAGGGTTCGTGCTCGGAGCCGATGGGATGACGCACGTAGGTTCCGGCTTCGAAGTCGCCATCCTCGTCCGAAAAGACGCCCTCGATCACGAAAAACTCTTCGCCCCCTCCGTGCGTGTGCTGTGGGAAGGAAGTCCCCGACTCGAACTTCACCAGCGATGTCGCGCGAGCAACCTCGTCGCCATCGCGCTCCAGCATTTTGCGGTATATCCCGTCGGCGGGGGACGAGACCCAGTCGATCTCGTCGGCGTCGACAGCAGCTCGTTGCGTGAGATCAGAGCGAATCTGCATGGCATCCTCCTGGTGATACATCCGATATCGAGACGATGAACAGCCTCTTTGAAGTTAGTCCCGATGTCCGCAACATCCAGTTGACTCTCGAGCCCACACGACGGGTGATGGTTAGAGCATATCACTCTCTTTGCAGCCACTCACCGACGAGTGCCATCCCCTGTCTCCCATGTCATCCAGATAAACCAGCCGCAGGGTCGACATCGCTCTTACTCGCGCGTCTTCGAAGCCTGCACGATGGTGGTCAGCGCTCGGCTCCTCGCCGAATCCCTGCGTCGAGGTGATGGACGTGTCCGCCACCTCTCCGAAGATCGAAGGGCTGATGCCAGCCGACGGTATGGCGTCTTGCTGTACCACGTCATATTGGCGTTCGATCATCGTCCCTTCTCGAGAGCCGGCAACGTCGTCCCTTCGCCGAGGAATCGTCTCCAGTCGAGGGGATGAAGTTCGCATATTGCCAAAGAACAAGCCCCCCACTTATCGTGCGTACTCGCACGGATGTATTCTCGTTTTCCTTTTGAATGGGAGCCACCATGAGCACCGAATCACTCGAAGGACGGACGGCGATCATCACGGGCGCTACCCGAGGCATCGGGAAAGCCCTCGCCCTGCGACTGGCCGATCTCGGCGTCAATGTCACCGTCACCGGCAAAACGGTCGACGACAGCGACAAGGAGATGGAGGGGACGATCCACAAGACCGCCGAGGCCGTCGAGGAACGGGGCGCCGAGGCGCTCCCGGTCCAACACGACGTGCGCGACGAGGACAACTGCAAGGAGGTCGTCGACGAGACGGTCGACAAGTGGGGCGGGCTCGACATCCTCATCAACAATGCCGGTGCGATCCAGCTGACGGACGTCGAAAACACGCCTCCAAATCGCTACGACCTGTTGATGGAGGTCAACGCCCGTGGGACGTACGTGATGAGCCACTACGCCCTGCCCCACCTCCGCGACAACGAGTGGGGCCACATCCTGACGGCCTCGCCCCCTATCTCGACCGACCGTACCCCCGGCCGGACGGCCTACGGACTCTCCAAGGTGGGCATGACCTTCATCGCTCAGTCGCTCGCCGGCGAGGTTGAGGACGAGCCGATCGGCGTCAACGCCTTCTGGCCGCTGACCGCCATCGACACCCGGGCGACGCGGTACTTCAACATGGGCACCGAGGAGATGTGGCGCACGCCCGAGATCCTCTGTGACATGGTCGAGGAGATCGTCCAGACGCCGCCCGACGAGCTCAGCGGCGAAGCCCTGCTCGACGAGCCGTTCCTGCGCGACCGAGGTTACGAGGACTTCGACCAGTACAACGTTGTCGAGGGCTCCGAGCCGCCTCCCCTCTCGGCTCAGCTCTTCGGCGTCGACGTCGAGTGATTCCCCCAGACATACATCGAGGGGCGCCCCGCCTCACGCGGGAGCGCCCCTCGATGATGACAGCACACCACAATCAGCCTCATTTCATACATACGATGCCGTACCCGGTGGCGCTTCCCGTCTTCGTACCGGCGGTGATGATGCAGGACACATTGAAGTTCGGGGTTTGAGGGGCGTTGCCGGTTAGGCAGTGTCCCATACCGTCACTTCGCGGAGCTCCCTGGTCCTGACCATGCTTGACGATCCCGCTGTCCCATTCGTCGTTGCCACTCCGTGCCGGATCGGAGTCGCCTAGAGGAACGGGCCAACACATGGCATTGGTGCCGCTACCCCATCCGATCTTGGCGGCGTCATCCGGTATTTTAAGTCCGATCTGAAAGAATTCCCCTCGTACATTGTGCACACAGGCCTTGTTGTTGGCCGTGCAACTGACGTTGCCGACCGACGGGGGAGTTAGGCCCGTATCCGTCTCACCGGCTGACGAATGATACGTCCCCTGACCGAGCATGATGCCCGCCCACGCCATTGGCTTATCCGAATCTTTCCAGTCGACGTTTTCGAGGGCGTTGCCGTTGAGGTTGCGATTTTCGGTGGCCTTGTCGACGTAGCTCTTGGAGGCAACTTCGTCGGACTGACTCGGACGGGGCACGTTGCCGATCGTCCCGCTCTCGAGATCGTCGCCCGAATTCTGGAGGTAGTTGTCCTGCTGGGCGACGGCTTGCCGGGCGTCGGCGTCCGAGTAGGCCGCCTGACAGACCCATTTCGACCCGTCGTAGCGTGGCACCTCTCCCGTATCGCACGAGAGGCCACCGACGGTATCGTCGTCGCCGTCGTCGAGCCCGTTGGGACGATTTTGCACGTCGCTCCACGCCACGGAACTGGAGCGGTCGGCGCAACTCCAGTTCGACCCGTCATAGACGGGCACCTGGTTCTGCTGGCAGCTAATGCCGCCGAGCGTGTCGTCATCGCCGTCGTCGAGTCCAATCGGGCGGTTTTGAATGTTGCTCCACGCCACGGAGATGGGCAGGTCGGCACATCTCCAGTTCGACCCATCGTACTGGGCAATCTGATCCTGCTGACAGCTGATCCCGCCGAGCGTATCGTTGTCACCGTCGTCGAGTCCCTCGGGCGTGTTGTCGATATCGTCCCATTGGACGCTTCCCACGCGATCGGCGCCGACCTCGAAGTCGTCAGAGAGAGCAGCTTCCGTGATTGCACCGTCGGCGACGTTTTCGGCACGCGAGGAGACCAGCGCGTAGGGGGACGAATTTAATCGAAGTCGAGGGTCGAGGGTATTGCCATCGACGGTGACCTCCAGCCAGGCCTCTCCGTCCTGGAGGCGTTCGGCGTCGATGGGATTTTGCTCGCTTCCGAGCTCGACGCTGTAAAATCCGCCGTCGTCGGGCGTAATCGTCTTCATCCCCTCCCAGATGACCGCGCCCCCCGTCTGAGCATCGTAGATGCTAAACGCCACCTCGGTCTCCTGGGTGACTGGCGCGCCTTCATCGTCGAGTAATCGCCCCTGATGCGTCAGACGCTCGGGCGGTTCGGCCGCCGCCGACGCCGACAGCCCCATGCAGGCCATCCAGAGTATTGCCGCGCTCGTCCATCGCTCCCAGGCATGTCGTGTCGACCACCAGTTCATGATGAGTCCTCTCCATCACTCGACGCTCTTTTCAGATGCGTCGAGAAAACGCTAAATGCCAACTCCTACGGGAATCTCGAGGATAGTGGACGAGTGAAGAATTGTCGATATCCCGAGCGTCCGATCGGTTCGAGCGATGGCCGGAGTACATACCTCGCGCTCGCATCTTTCCTCCGGTCTCAACTCGATGACGCAACATCTCGCGCCATCTGCCGACCACTGTACATGGAAGGGGTTTCGATGCTCCCCCCGGACGTCCGGAGAGACGTGATCGGCTCATAGGTTCTCGTGCGACGACTTCGAGTCCATTCGACCATGAAACGGTACTGTCCCAAGTGCGGCGAAGGTTACGACGCCTCGAGTGTCGAATGCTCCTTCGACGGTTCGCCTCTCCGTTCCCCCGAAGACTCCGAGGATCCTCTGGTGGGAGAGCTGATCGGCGGCTGTTTTCGTCTGCTCGAGGTCATCGGTGAGGGCGGTATGGGCCTCGTGTATCGGGCGATCCAGCGTCCCATCGGGCGTCACGTCGCGGTCAAAGTGATTCCCGATCATTCCCGTACGGAGGTATCGCTCGACCGCTTCTTTCGGGAGGCACGACTGGCCTCGGATCTGACCCATCCCAACGTCGTGCGGCCCGTCGATTTCGGCGAAGACGCCTCCTTCGAGCTCGTCTATTTTGCGATGGAACTCGTCCCGGGCCCCGATCTCCAGGCACTCGTCGACGACCGGGCGCTCGACATGCCCCTCGCCCTCGAAGTGGTCCATCAGGTGTGCGGCGCGCTGACCGACACCCACGATCAGGGCATCATCCATCGCGATCTGAAGCCGCGCAATCTCAAACTGGTTCCAGTCTCCGACGGTTCGGTCCAAGTCAAGGTACTCGACCTCGGCATTGCCCGCCCCGTCGACGATCAACGCGACCTGACCGAGACGGGCCATCTGGCCGGCACGCCTTGGTACATGGCGCCGGAGTATGTTCGAGAGGGGGAACTCGACCACCGGGCCGATCTGTATGCTGTAGGAGTCATGCTGTACGAGATGCTCTGCGGCGGTCGTCCCTTCGTCGGGAACAGCGCCCAGATTTTACTTCAACACGTTCAGGCCGATCCCCCTCCCTTGCGAGTTCGGGCTCCCGCCGAGATCGCGATCCCCCCATCGGTCGAGTCGCTCTATCGAGATCTGATGGCCAAACGCCCCGACCGTCGATGTCAGGGAGCACGTGCCGTGCGGGAACGGGTCGATGGCATCCGACAACAATGCGAGTTCGAACCCATCCGATGTGAGCGATCCGACGGCGGACCGACTATCGACACCTTCGAACCATGGCTCGTCGATGTCCCCGAAACTCGCCACGAACGAGAGCCCGAGGCGATGCCACTCGAGCCTCCAGATGCCGACGGCAGGGCATCGGCTTCCGACTCCTCGTCGTCCGAATCGACCTCGCATCAACTCCCCGACGGAGCAGCCGATGCTGATGCGTCTCGCCGAGACGACGATCCCCCCCGTTCGCCCTCGACGGCGACGGCCGTGATCGACAGCGACGACATGCTCTCGTCCGACAGAGCGGCTCGAGAGGATTCGTCTGGCGGGCCGGCGACCTCCATGTCCTCGGAGCCATCTGAACCATCTCATGCATCGCCTCCCGGCGACCTCGCTTTCGGGGAGACGGCGAGCGACGACGCTGTTGCGGACGATCCCGCATCTTCGGATATCCGGGCGTCGTCGCCTCCGTTGGCATCTCAAGACGACGGCGCATCGGGTTCGAGTAAAGACGAATCCTCTCAATCTCCGGCTGGCCCCGACGTCCAGATCCCCGGCGACTCGGAGGGGGCTGCCGCCAATGCGCCCTCTGCGCCGAGCTCCCCTCCGGAGCAATCTCGCCGTCGGCGCCCGACGGTCCGGCCCTCGACTGACGACGAGGACGAGTCGCGCCTTTCAAACGGGAGCCAGCTCCTCACCGTTATCGTCGTGTTGGGGCTCGGAGGAGGCGGGATGGCGTTCGCCTCTCTCGGCATCGATATCTCCTCGTCTCCAAGCGCCTCGAGTGCCTCCCCTCCTCCTTCCAATCGTATCGAGACGACCTCGGCACAAGCTTCTGACGATCGAGGCTCACCCGATCGGACCGCCCCTCCATTCGCCTCGGACGATTCGCCTCCATCCTCAAAGAGCGTCGAGTCCGACAAGAGGCGAGATGCGGAGGATCAGCGCGATACTTCGAGTCCACCCTCCTCCGGCGACGTCGCCACGACGCCCCCGGCAGACGATACGGAAGTTCACGAGGACATCGCCGGCCGAGACGATGCGTCCCCCGAGGTTGCGACTTCATCATCCCGAGAGCCGTCCGAGCCGCTCGATACATCTTTCGCGCACGACCCTCGACGTCGCGCTCGACCGAACGACGACGAAGCATCCGGTGAGACCAGTGCCTCGCCCTCCTCTCGGGGTGAGAAAGGGGCATCATCGTCGCCGAAGACGGTCTCGAACGCCGATGGGCGTTCCGACGCATCGGAACGTTCATCGTCACCGCTGCCCAACTCCAACCTCGACGAGGCCGACCGCCACGATAGCTCACAGGACTCCGAATCACTCGATATGCTCCTCGACGATCTCGAACAGCCCTAAATCGCCATGTGGCCCTTCACTCGCATCGCTACGACATCGTTCGAGCGGACGACCTCCCGAGCTCATCCCGTCTGCTCGTCACTCGGGCTCGTGCTGTCTGTTGTCTGGCTCGTCGGAATGACGCCCTCTATCGGCTGGGCCGAGCCCCCGGATGCCCCTCCGCCGAACTACGACCGGGACCGCGACGATCCGAAGCGCGCGGATCTCTCCGAACGCAAACGTCGTCAGCTCAAGGAGTCGCTCGTCACGGGGCGAACGCTGGAGAAGAAAGGCGAGTACGCCGATGCGCTCCGAGCCTATCGCCGAGCGTACGACCTCTTCCCTCACTCGGCCGTACTGTTGAGCGTGGCCCGCGCCCATGAGGAACTGGGCCATCTCGAACGGGCCCGACGGGGATACAAAGCCTTCCTGGGGCGTCGTCCCGATTACGAACGGCGCGAGCGGATCGAGGCGACCCTCGAGCGTCTCGAACAGCAGTTGACCGACCGGGAAGAGTCGTCGACTCGCAACACCTCGAGCTCCTCCGACCGTCGCGATCCGGAGACGGATGATTCCTCCGATACCGGAGGCTCGCGGAGTCGAGAGGATACGTCTAGAGCATCGGAAGCTTCGGCTGCCTCGCATGCATCGCCCTCGGAGGTCTCGCCCCCTCCAACGTCAGACAAGGAGGCATCTCGCGCCAACGGGTCTCGTACTGAGGAGTCTCCGACACACGAGGGTGCTCGTTCGACGAACCCAGCTCAGATGGACGCCTCGAAGGCTGGTTCGCCCGGCGTTTCATCCTCAACCAGTGAGGACTCGACGACCTCCTCGTCGACTCACTCGCCCGAACACTTTGGAGGACTCGGATGGACGGGAGCCGGGCTGGCTGCTGTCGGGCTCGGTACGCTGGTGGGAGCGGGGATCGTCGAGCGACAACGACAGCAACATCTCGATGCGCTTCGGCGGGCGGCTCGTCAGGGGGATGAACAGGCCTTCCGTCGTCTGCAACCCCGGACGATACGCTTGCGCAAGGTCAGGGTGGCACTTCTTGTGTCGGGGCTGAGCCTGTCGGCCGCGGGTGGCACCCTCGTCGGACTCGAGCTACTCCCCCACGACGCTCGGGAGGCGTCTTCTCCGCTCACCGGTCTTCAGTGGGGAAGATACGCCGATGGAGGACTCTGGCTCGGGTGGCGCGGACGGTTTTGACCCCGCCGAGCGAGACGTCGATGACGAGTAAATGCCATTTCATACCATTGAGCCGAATGTATGCATCACATCGCCCTTGCTCCCCCCCCGTTCGGGGTTCCGATAGAGGGGCATCCATCCCTTTGATCTCCGGGATCACGCCCGGAACTTGATGCTGTCGCCGCCTTCTGCGGCGCTCCAAGCACCTATCGATGCAGGTCGATGAAACAACGTTTACGGAGGGCATCCGAACCATTCGGAACAAGTCGAGCCATGAGGGGGGAGGGACCGTCCCGGTTGAGGCTATGCATCGTCGCGCCGGAGCTCGTCCCACAGACGCCAGTATCGACCGACGAACGCCGGAAGCTGACGGAGGGAGTCGGGGACGGTCGAGGGGAGCTCGTCCTCCGACAGCTCCTCCATGCCCCCGTCGAGGTGGGAGAGCACCGAGCGGGCCGACAGGATGGCGCGCACCCGGTCTTCGGTCAGTTCGGCCTCGGGAAGCTCGGGATTCTGCCACGAGACTTCGGCCACGAACTGGGAGAAGGCGCTGAGCGCGTGTTCGGGCGCCACGTGACCGGCGATGACGGCCAGGTGCGGGGCCACTTCGACGCCGTCGAGCACTCGCCGTATCGCGGTCGGGATGATCTCGTCGTCGTCGAACCAGCCGGCCAACGCCGCGGCGAGGAGTTGGTCGTCGGCTCTCTCCGAGTCGAGCGCCTCGATCCAGCTTCCGACGGGCGGAGGTTCGAGGGCCGCGAAGTGAGCTCGAAGATGCTCGCGCACGTCCTCGGTCGAAGTTGTATTATTCCGGAGGAGGTCGAGAAGGACCTCCGTCTCCTCGAGCTGATCGCTCAGACGAGCCGTCTCGGGATCGCCGGCGCGCTCAACCCAATCGGGATGACGTCGACGCAGACGATTGACGAACATCGGTGCCGGGTCGGTGCCGAGATAGCGATTGACGATAGCGAGTGCCGACTCGGCGTCGGTCTCGGCCTCGAGGCGCTCGACCACTGCCTCGTGTTTGCGACGTTCCTTTTGGAGCTCGCGTTCGGCGATGTCGACCAGCTTGTAGGTCGGACCATACGGATGGATCCCGAGCATCGGGAGCACCGCCTCGAGCGCCTGACCGATGGCGTGTTCGAGCCGGTCGGGGACCTCGTGACGCTTCAATCTCGGGGCTACCACCGGATGCTGCGCAGCGTGGATGACGACCCGAATTTCAGGCCAGGGATGGGCCGCTCCCGGTGTGAGAATGTCGACGAGTTCGTCGACGGTTTCTTCGTCGAGCCGACCAGGCTCCAGTGCCTGGTCGATGCGTTCGATGAGTTCGGCAGTCTGTTGCATGAGGTCGTATCGCGTGAGAACACCGATTGGAGACGTCTCGTCATCAACTCTGGATACCGACCTCGCGTGAACGTCGCAAGGCGACCAGCCCCAGCAGCAACGCAAACGCCTCGAAGGAGGGCATCAGCGGGGCGGACGTCGTCGAACACCCGCCTCCTCCGTCGGCACTGCCCTCGCTGCCGTTGCCGCCGCCATTCGGACCGGTATCGGCCATCGTCTCGGTTCCGGCGTCTGCCTGCATCGATGACTCTGCCTGACAGGTTCCATCTCGACAGACGTATCCCGTGATGCAGTCCTGCGGATCACGGCAGCTCGTCTTGCATCCCGTCCCCTTGTCGTTGCATCCCTTGTAGGGATCGCAGGATTCGGGTTCGGGGGTCTGACACATGCCGTTGTCCGCGCTGGCACACGTCCCTGCGCCGGTGACCTCGCCATTTGAACAGGTGGGGGGCTGGCACTGAACGGGGTCGCCGCTGTCGTCGTTGCGCCAGTACTCACAACCTCCATCCCCGTCGCAGACACCCGTTTGACCGCAGGAGGCGGGATCGGTCTCCTGACACGTCTGCTCCTTGCGATCGGGCGAATATTCACCGGCCGGAATCGGCTCACATAGACCGTTGGCTTCGTTATTTTCAGACTCGAGACAGCTCCGACACGGTCCCTCGCATGCGGATTCGCAGCAGAACTTCGTCTCTTGGCCCTCGATGCACGATCCATTGTAGCAGACGCCGCTGGCACAGGGGCCCGGCGGGAAACCGACGGGGGGGGTCCAGGCGAGGGCCCTCACGTCCTCGAAGTTGTTGACAGCCGCCGGCGTGCTCTCGGGTCTGGCGTCGAAGAGCAGTCGCTGAATCGCCCCGCGATCCCCTGCGATGAGGTAGTGTTCGGCGCCGTTGTGTTGAATCGCCCGAACGGCGTTGCCATACAGCACCGTGCGGATGCCTTCTCCTCGAGCAATCACGTCGAGCCGGGTGCTGATTCGGGCGACTTGGCCCTGTTGCCCGCCGATGAGCCACTCGTTGCCCGTCGTTCCAATCGCCAAGATCGGCCCGTCGAAATTGGAGATGTCACTGGGCAGATCCCCCGAGTCGGTGCCGTTGTCCGCATGCTCCGAAACGGCGGTGAGCGCGGCGTCTCCGTCCTGGGCCCCGGCGACGATCCAGCGCTCGTTGGCAGATCCCGAGTTGTTCTGGATCTTGCTCCCCTCGAAGCTGATGTCGTTGATTTGAGTCAGCTCGATACGACCGGTATCTCCGAAGGAACTGCCATCTCGACGCAGACGCTGGATGTCGCCGTTGGCTCCGACGACGAGCCAGAATTTCCCACTCCAGGAGAGCGCCGCGATCGCCGTGTCGCCGAGCGGCTGATGCGTCGACACCACCTCTCCCTCGGGGTCGAGGCGAGTGAGCGTCCCATCTTGGCCGCCCACCAAAAATTGCCCGCCATTCCAGGCCACCGTCGTCAATCGAGCCTCGCTCTCGAGAGTCTGAATCTCGGTCGCAGTCGATCCGTCGGGGTTGAAGACCCGATAGTGCCCCCCGTCGCCGACGGCCAGCAGCTGCCCTCCTCCGGCTGCCGTCGCGCGGATGGTCGCTCCGTCGAATCGATCGGAGGCGCGCCCCTCGGGAGTCAAATCACGCTCGAGTGACTGAATGGCCGAAAACGACTTCATCCCGACTGCCCACCCGTCATCGCGAGGACGGGCGGCCTGGAGATCCTCGCCACGACCGACTGTCGCCACCGAGCCGAGCGGCTGGCCCTGGCGGTCGAGACGACGCGCCTTTCCCTCGGGCCCGACGGCCAGCCATTCGTCGTAGCTAGCCTCGATCTCCGCACGTGCACTCGAGACGAGGACGTTGACCCGGTTCCCCTCGAGCGCATCGTTCCAGCTGAGGTTGGGGAGGTTGCTCGGTGTGACGAGCGCTACTTCTCCGGACTGATTGCCGAGCGCGATCGTGTTCCCCTGCGAAGTGACTTCGGTAATTTGGAACCCATCGCCCAGCGAGATGGGCTCGGTGACGTTTCCGCCCGACTGGATGGTCACGTATCCGTTGTCCGTGAATACATACCATTTGTCGCCCACGGTCGTTACGCCCGAGGTACGAGGCTGACCGTTGATGATGAGACGCTGCCCGAGCGAGCTGATGTCGTCGTCCTGGATCAGACTCATGCGCCCGTCGTCCGAGAGCACCAGCCACTCGCCGTTCAGGTACGACGCATCAGCGAGTGATACGGTCGAATTGGGAAACGTCTCGACCCCGGTCTGAAGCTCCCCGAACGGTCCAATTTTCTGGACGCCCCCTCGGCTCCCTCCGATCAACCATCCGTTGCCTCCGGCGCTGATGAACTGAAGCCGCCCCTTGAGCACCAGACGCTGCTCGTCGGGACCGGAGGTTTCGATCGAGTTTCCCGACGCGTTGATCAGATTGAGCGAACCATCTCGTCCTCCCATGAGCCATCCCTCTCCTCCGAGATCCCCTGCCACGATGCCTCGTCCCTCGTTGACGTACCGCCCGGCCGGTCGGGCCGGCCGCCCCTTGGAGTCGATGGTGGCCCCCTGTCCCTTGGCGCCCGCGGCAAACCAGTTTTCTTGCGTCCCCTCGAGCGAGCGCACGACGGAACCCGTATCGGGCCCGCCGGAGGTCGATGCCTCCATCTCGTGCTCGGGGGGCGATGGCGTCGTATCGGTTTCTCCACAGGCGACAACCAACAGCGAACAAGCGAGCCAGGATACGGCGGCGGTCCAGCGCGTCATCGATATCTCTCAGCTTGAAGTACGAACGGATCGAACGTTGACAGCGATGCAATAAATCATAGCGAGTGTGGGAAACTTTGCGATCCGAATCAACTGCTTCACTCCGGTGTGAGCAGGGCGATCGCACAAGAATGGAACGATCGCAGATATGAGCCGGCTGGAGGCCCACTTCCGAGGGAAGTACGGGGGCGCTCCGGAGCTAAACCTCCCGAATCGACTCGATATGGGTTCGGAGCACCTTTATCTTTCTTTGACATGCCTGTGCGTCTGTGACGTGAGCAGCTTTGCTGGCACGTCGCCGAGTTGATGCTGGCTACGGCAGTGCGACTCCCTTTTGGGAGAAGCGAGGTGATAAGGCGTATGCTCAAACGGAGGGGCGCGTCTCGTCGTGTTGTTTATACCTCTAATACGATTGCCCTCCCGGCGTGAGTACCATCGTCAGTCGTGGGTCCATCTCTGAGTGGACGGGTCGCGGGGGCCGCTGGCTCGTCCGTGCTCGACTCCCGGAGGATGAACCGGCACACGAGACTCGGTTTCCTACTCGACACCGCGCCATCGGACGCAACAAACCCCCCCGAGACGACGACCATTGTACATAGAGGGGGAGATACGATGCTCCCAACGGAAATGCTCCCTCGATCGGTTGATTTCGAATATCCTCGAGCCGGGAGGTTCTCGATGCATGCGCGTGATGACACGAACGGTGGATATCGCACGTATCCCTTCGATTCATTCGACTGGCCGCCATCGCTGCTGCGAGCGCTCGACACCCGTTTTGGCACACTCGAGCGCCGAGTGGCCGACGCTCCCTCGCCCCGAGCCGTGCGTCTTCGTTCCCCCGAGGGACGCGATCTCAAACTCGAGCTGGGACTCGGCGACCCCGTTCTCTACGTATTGGTTCGATCGAGCGGCGAGGCGCGATGGGAGGACGCCGATGCACTGCCGATGCGCTCGGGGAGCTGGTTGCGAGTGTGGCGGGGACCCGCCGGGGGGCTCGCGCCTCGAGACGTCGCTCATCTTCGAGAGGCCGGCCTCCATCCGCTCCGGGACGGCGTCTGTTTCCCCGACAAACATCTCGCGTCGATGCGATGGGAGGATGTCACGTCGTCAGACCTCCATACGCTCGTCGAGGCGATCGGCTGGAGTGCTCACATCCTCGAGGAGGGAGGACACCGGGTGGCCTGAGGCCCCATCCTCTCTGTTTTGTATGCTTCGAGGCGTTCACCGATATGTCGACATCCCTCGGCCGAAGTCGGCAATGTGCTCCTTCAATCGGGTCCCGACGAGCTTCAAGGTGATATCGCCGATTCGCACTCGAGTCGTGGGACGTTGTATCGGTCTGGACATGCATCTCGCTCGTCCGAAATGCCATCCTGGTCGCGATCGCTCCAGCAGACGTCGCCCACGCCATCGTCGTTGGAATCGCGCTGGAGGGGATTCGGCAGCAACGGACAGTTGTCCCAGAGGTCGTCGATGCCGTCACCGTCGACATCGTTGTCACAGCGATTCCCCACGCGGTCGCCATCCGTATCGCGCTGCTCGGGATTGGGCGCCTGAGGGCAGTTGTCCTCGGAATCGACGACGCCGTCGCCGTCGAAGTCTCGAGCACAGACTTCCGCCATCTGCCCCGTTCCCCGTGCGGCCGCTACCAGCGGGCAGGGGTCGCAGAGATCCCCGATCCCATCGCCATCCGTGTCGTGCTGGTAGGGATTGGAGGTCTCGGGGCAGTTGTCGAGGGCATCTCGGATGCCGTCACCGTCGGCATCGTTCTCACAGGCATCGCCCACGCCATCGCCGTCGGTATCCCGATTCCAGGGATCGCCGACGTCGGGACAGTGATCACAGGCATCGCCCACGCCGTCGCCGTCTCGATCGGACTGATCGGGGTTGGCGGTCGCCGGACAGTTGTCGTGGACGTCGGGGACGCCATCATCGTCGCGATCCGCCCGGCAACTCGGCGCCTCTTCGGGGTCCGGCCACTCCGGACAGGCATCTTGCGAATCGGGCCGCCCATCGCCATCTCGGTCCCGCTCCCCCGCTGCCTGACAGGCCTCTCCGATACCGTTGACATCGGGGTCACGCTGAAAGGGATTGGTGACGTACGGACAGTTGTCGGCTCGCCAGTCAATGCCATCTCGGTCGACGTCGGCGGCACAGGCGAGTCCGATGGGGCGCGATGCGTGAACGGCTTGCTGCGGGTTGGTCACCCTCGGGCAGACGTCACAGACGTCGCCCACGCCATCGCCATCGGTATCGACCTGAGCGGGATTGGCCCGCCACGGACAGTTGTCTCCACCGTTGACGACGCGATCGCCGTCGGCGTCGGGACTCGTCGACGCCTCGCAGGCATCGCCGATGCCGTCGCCGTCCGAATCGGACTGGTCCGGATTGTCGATCTCGGGACAGTTGTCGGTCAACGTGGGAACATCGTCGCCGTCGGGGTCGGTCCAGCCGAAGTGACGCTGACAGCCGTCGCCGACGCCATCTCGGTTGAGATCTACCTGGAGGGGATTGGGCGTCCAGGGGCAGTTGTCTTCCGCGTCGACGACACCATCGCCATCGGTATCGCGCTCTGTCGGGGAGCGACACGTCCCGGGATCGGTCCCTGGCTCGAAGGGGCAGGGATCACAGGCGTTTCCGACGCCGTCGTGGTCGGCATCGATCGGGTAGGTCTGGGGCGTGCGAGGGCAGGTGTCGACCGAGCGATAGCGGCCTCCGGCGCTCGACCAGCCGTCATGGTCGGCATCGAGGCGCCCGCCGCGCTCGCATCGGTCGCCCTTGCCGTTGCGATTGCGGTCGATTTGAGAGGCGTTGGCCGTCTCCGGACAGTTGTCACAGAGATCACCGAACCCGTCGAGATCCGAATCGACCTGGAGCGGATCGGCCACCAACGGACAGACGTCCTCGACGTCCGGAATGCCATCGTCGTCGCGGTCGCGAGTCTCGTTTTGACACGGATTCGATGCTTCGGACTGTTCGGGGTTGGGGAGACGGCGGCAGTTGTCACAGACGTCTCCGGCTCCGTCGTCGTCGACATCCGTCTGAGCCCGATTGGCGATGGTCGGACAGTTGTCGCAGGCGTCTCCGAGGCCATCTCGGTCCGTATCGCGTTGCGCGGGATTGGACGTGCCCGGACAGTTGTCCCGTGAGTCGACGACACCATCTCCGTCTCGATCTCGCCCCTCCCGCCCATCGCCGTCGGCGTCACTGCTGCCATCGAGGGGCATCGCGGGACCGTCGGGGCGCACGTCGAGGCGAGGTCCCGTGTCGGCATCGGGACCCAGGCGCGGTCCCGCCGTGATCACGCATCGTCCCACGACACACGACTCGTCGCCGTCACAATCACTCGTGCTCTCACAGGGCGTCCCGGAACCGCTCTCGGAATTCTCCGGCCCCTGGGAACATCCCATACCCGTCACCCCAAGTAGTCCCCCGAGTATCCAGGCGATGTAGCGAGGAGTGAACATGACGCGGGCCGTCAGGAGGAGAGGCAAACGCTCCGTCGATGGTAACGCAGTCGCACACTTTTCTGAAGCCGGTTCCATGCCTCGTTTCGGTCCTTCGACGTTCCTCGCGTCTCCTGTCGAGCGAGAGGCTCGACGAGCATAGAGCCCTGTCGAACCATTGCATATCGCGTTGACACGTCGATCGCATCCCTCCTAACATTCCGATGACTCACATATGTCTCGATCAGTTCCGGACGTGTCGACATACCGTCCTTCCAGCGTCGCCATCGATTTCAATCGTTCCCCCTCTCGCGTCCATGCTCATCAACCGTCGTCTCGGCGAGTACGTCCTGTTACAGCGTCTCGCAGTCGGGGGACAGAGTGAGGTGTTTCTAGCCATCAAGGAGGGGCCGGGCGAATTTCATCGCCCCGTCGTCATCAAGGCCCTTCCGACCGAATACCGACATGATCCGGAATTTGTCGATTTCTTTCATCGTGAGGCCTTTTTGTCGGCGCGATTTTCGCATCCCCACCTGATCACTGTCCACGACGCCCGGATCTTGGATGCCGAACACTGTATGATCATGGATTTCATCTCTGGGCAGACGGTGGCCGACATCGCGCAGCGCGGCTACAAGGCGGGTCAACCGCCGACGATCGATCAGTCGGTGCGCATCGTTGCCGATGCCGCCGACGGACTCGATTACGCACACCATTTTCAGGCCCTCGACGACACCGAATATTCCGTCGTCCATCGGGACGTCAGCCCCCAGAATTTGATGGTCACCTACCAGGGGACGACGCTGGTCTTCGACTTCGGAATCGCCAAAATCATGGGGCGAGACGACGAAACCGAGATACTCGCCGGCGGCAAGTACGCTTACATGAGCCCCGAACAGTGTCGCGGCGACGAGGTCGACCCCCGATCCGACATCTTCAGTCTGGGCATCATCCTCTACGAACTCGCGGCGGGCACGCGGTTGTTTCGTCGCCCCAGTCGCGACGACGTCATCGAGGCGGTGACCTCGGCCGACATCGATCCCCCCAGCGAGGTCGACTCGGAGATCCCCGGGGAACTCAACGAGATCATCATGAAAGCCCTCGAGCGCGCCCCGGACGATCGCTACCAGCGCGCGTCGGAGATGCGCGACGAGCTCCGAGATTTTCTCTCGATTCGAGCCGGGGGAACGGGACGAGAAGAGTTTGGCAACTACGTCGCGGACTTGTTCGAGGAGGAGCGGGAGCAGATCGCCGAACTCATCACCCGGGCTCACAAGAGTGACAAAGAGCCCAGAGGACGCGACGGCGTTCCGCTCGAGAAACTCGGCCGAGACGATGTCGATCTCGAGGCCGAAGAGGGAATCGAAGTGCCCATGCCCGAGCCGGAATCAGACGAAGAGCTCGCCGAGCGAGTCGCCGACGAGGCATCCGATCGCCAGGGAGAGAATGCTATGCCCGACTCCTCTGAAGAAGGGGCTGGCCTCGAGGAAGACTCCTCTGACTCCTCGAAAACGCGCTCCGAGGAAGAGGATTCCGACGACGCGAACCCGTCGAACAACACCTCTTCGGAGGAGACGTCTTCCCAGACGGACGACGACGCCTCCCCCGCTTGCGAGGAAATTCGACCTCCGGATGACGAGGACGACGCCGAGTTTTTGTGGGAGCGCTACGATGTCGCCAAGGAACTCGAGGAGGCTCGGCAGCGCAATGCCACGCTGAAGATTGCCCTCGGGGTGGTCGGGACGCTCTTGGTCGTGAGTCTGGCTCTTTTGATCTACTTCGAGTGGATCCAACCAGATGGACCTCGACAGCAATCAAAATCCATCGAGATTTCGTCGACCTTTCCCGAATGAGGACCGGCTTCAAGCCCTGTTGGCCCTCCTGCCGGACCGGTGAGGACGCCAACGCTCCCGACCAGACGCCTCGGTTGGTTCGAGCGCCCTCCCCGTCCATATCTGGCCTCGCCCCCCATCCCGACCAGTTGAGGCGATCGTATTTGAAGATGTCCCCTCTCGTGGTCGCCTCGCTCCTCTCCACAAGGAGTCGCGGACGCGACGTGCCAGCAAGCGGCTCACGTCAGCAATACCACGTCGGCTTGCCCCACCCGAACGGCCTCGGCCCCGGGTCGAGTGCCACTCAGGGCGTGACTGAGATTGTAGGTCATGATGCGCACGACGTCTTCCCCGGCTGGAGGAACCTCCGCCGTGTGGACCGGGAGCCCCGCCGAGCATCCCGTGACGAAGCCACGCGCCCCCAGGAGGAGAGCGATGGCCAGCGCGAGGGCCATGATTGCCCAGCCGACGGGACGCCGATACCACGAGGCAGCCGTCATGTCGTGGTCCCATCATCGGGGAGGCGCCGCCTTTCAGTCGCCGAGCTGCTCGTCGATGATTTCAGGGAAGGCCTCGATCGCCTCCGGAATCTGAGCGGCGTGAGGTCCTCCAGCCTGCGCAAGCGTCGGACGCCCCCCGCCCCCGCCTCCGACGATGCCAGCGGCCTCCTGGACGAGAAAACCAGCGGCGAGGTCGCGCTCGTGGACGGTTGATTCGATGACGAGACAGACGAGGGCGGCACTCCCGTCGATGTCGGCGCCCAGGAGAGCCGCTCCGCGGTCGAGCTCGTCGCGGAGACGGTCGGCGTAGGTGCGGAGCTGATCGCGCGTCTCGACGTCGACCTGGGCCGAGACGACCGGGACGCCCTGGACGTCGGTGGTCTCGTCGGCCAGCGCGGCGGCGTCGGCGTGAGCGAGCCGCTGAGAGAGGCTATCGACCTGGCGCTCGAGCTCCGATTGGTCGTCGAGCAACGATTCGGTCGAGGCGACGACGTTGTCGACCTCCGTGCCGATCCGGTCGGCAACGGCCTCGAGCGTCTGGCGGTCGTTCTGGAACGCCTCGTAGGCCTGTCGACCGGTAACGGCCTCGATGCGACGAATGCCGGCGGCGACCCCCGACTCGCGCGAGATGCGAAAGAGATTCAGGTCGCGCGTACTCTCGACATGCGTCCCGCCACAGAGCTCGACCGAGCGGAGGTCGGTCTCGTCGTCGACGATCTCGATGACTCGCACTTCGTCGTCGTATGTTTCGCCGAAGATCGCCATCGCATCCATCTCTTCGATGGCACGCTCGCGTTCGATGCTCGGATAGACGTCGACCTCGATGCCCGAGCGAATCATCGCGTTGACGCGATCCTCGAGAGTCCGAAGCTCCTCGTCGGTGAGTGGGCGATCGAAGCTGAAGTCGAACCGGAGGCGATCCGGCGTGACCAGCGAACCGGACTGGAAGATGTTGTCCGAGATCTCGTCGCGGAGGACGTAGTGAAGCAGGTGGGTTGCCGTGTGATGGGCGGCCGCTCCGCGGCGGTGACTCGCATCGACAGTCGCCTTCAGCGATTTCGAGAGGTTCGCCTCGGTCGCCTCACCGTCGACGCGTTCGGCGTCGTGGATGACGCCGGTAGAGGTCTCTTGGGTATCGCGAACCCGGAGACGTAGGGAACCGTCGGCGGCCGCGAGCGTGCCGGTGTCGCCGACCTGCCCGCCGGACTCGGCGTAAAACGGCGTCTTCTCGAGAAGGACCTGATAGGTATCGTCCTCGTCACCGGGGCGATAGCGCGTGGCCACCGTCTCGGCCGACAGACTCGGCTCGCGACAGCCGAGCGGATCGTGGGGTTCGCCGTTCGTCTCGTCGTAGCCGACGAATCGACTGTCCTCCGAACGCTCGTGAAGTATCGTCCATTCGCCAACTTCGGCCGCGTCTTCGTAGACGTCCTCGGCCTTCGAGGTCTCCTGGTGCTCGGCCCAGAGCTCCTCGTATTCGTCCCAGTCGATCGCCAACTGACGCTCCTCGGCCATCAGCTCGGTCAGATCGGGCGGGAATCCATACGTGGCGTGGAGTTTGAAGACCTCCTCGCCGGTGAGATGCTCACGGCCCTCCGATTCGGCTCGCTCGGCGGCCTCCTCGAACAATTCGATCCCGCGGTCGATGTTGCGCAGGAATCGCTCCTCTTCGAGACGGATCAGCTCCGAGGCCTCCTCGCCTGTCGCCTCGATCTCCGGGTAGACATGGCCGTAGTGGTCGACGACCACGTCCACGAGATTACACAGAAACGGCTCGGTGAAGCCCAGATCTCGACCGTAACGGACAGCCCGCCGAAGAATGCGGCGCAGGACGTAGCCCCGCCCCTCGTTGGAGAACTTCGCCCCGTCGCAGAGCGCAAAGGTCAGCGAGCGAATGTGATCGGCGACGACCGAAAGATTGGTAAAGTACTCGTGATCGATTTGGAGGAGTGCGTCGACGGGGATCGACCGACCGTCGATACGAACCTCTTCGGCGTCGTCTCCGTCCGGTAGGCGCGAGAGGACGTCTCGCATGATCGGCAAGAAGAGCTCCGACTGAAAGACATTCTCCGAGCCGGCCTCGATCATCGCCACACGATCGAGACCCATCCCCGTGTCGACGCTCTGCATCGGGAGCGGCTCGAAGTTGCCCGTCTCGTCTCGATTGAACTCCATGAAGACGAGATTCCAGATTTCGATCACCCGATTTTCATCGTAGCCGGGCTCGAACTCGAGCGACTCTTCGGGCCGGAGATCGTAGTGAATCTCCGTGCATGGGCCACAGGGACCGGTCGGTCCCATCGACCAGAAGTTCTCCTCGTCTCCCTTTTCGACGTCCCCCAGCGGCAGGACGCGCTCCTCGGGGAGCCCCATGTGCTCGGTCCAGAGCCGATACGACTCGTCGTCGTCCTTGTACGTGGTGACGTAAAGACGTTCGCGCTCGAACCCCAGCACCTCGCGGACGAACTCCCATGCCCACTCGATCGCTTGTTGTTTGTAGTAGTCGCCGAACGACCAGTTGCCGAGCATCTCGAAGAACGTCAGATGGCGTCCGCTCTTGCCCACCTCGTCGAGATCGTTGTGTTTGCCCCCGGCGCGAATGCACTTCTGGGCACTCGTCGCCCGGTCGTAATCGCGAGTCTCGTGGCCGAGCAAGAGATCCTTGAACTGATTCATCCCCGCGTTCGTAAAGAGCAGTGTGGGGTCGTTGTGGGGGACGACCGGAGAGCTATCGACGATCCGGTGATCGCGCGCTTCGAAGAAATCGAGGTAGCTCTGTCGAATCTCGTCGGGAGTCATGAGTCTGAAGACTGGAGGCGGGGGGTGAGTGCTCGAGCGAACGTCGCCGTTATAATAATCAGGGCGAGTCGATGGCAAGGGGGCATCCCCCACCGAGTGCCGTCATCGACCATGGGTCCAGCTCGGAGTGAACG
>JAQCND010000180.1 GCA_028274765.1 Bradymonadaceae bacterium | reverse complement strand
AGATCTTTGAGAGCCTTGAGCGGCCAGTTGATCTTTTCGTCGGCGTCACCGAGATACGATGTCAGATGCTCGACGAGGTCGAGCTCGGTCTGTTTGCCGAGGTCGACGAGCACGTCGTAGACGTACTCTTTTTCTTCGAGATCGACCGTCGTATTGGGCGCGTCTTCGCGAAACCGCGACAGCAGGATCTCGATCGCATCTTCGTTGCCCTCGCTGGCCTTGTCGTGGAGCGTCTGAATGGTCTGCTTCCGCTCGGTATCCTGCACGTACATGTTCATCAGGGTGTCTTCGAGCTTGTTCAGCCGACGCTGTTCCGCTTTTTCGCTGTCGAACAGAAAGTCCAACAAACCCATAATCGACCTTCGGGATGTCGAGAGACCAGTCGGTGATTCGAACGGTGTCCGGCAGTTGAACGAACCCCGATCGAACGTGTTGAAAAACGGGTAACATAGAAAAATTACATCGAACAAGGCCCGACGTCCCCCCTCGAAGAGCAATCACACCAGGATGGAACCATCGCGAATATGAGCCGCCGATCCGCCGGCGCTCCAGGGAGACGTCGAGGGGACGCGAAAGTCGATCGACGCTCGGAGCGCTAGCAATTCGCTGGTACGTCGCCGAGTGACTCCTTGCGGGAGAGAGCGAGGTGACTCAACGACGAGCACGCCGCAACGTGTGTTGCTTGCACCTCTGCCTTATCCCCCCTCGACGCATACGTGAGCACGACGTCTTGAGAGGCGGCGACGTATCCAATGCGTGGGGGCATCTTCGTTCTGAACTCATCCGAGACGGACCAGACGTCCCGAACTCGAAGAGGGGCTCGAAGTGAATTACTGCTCTTGTTCGACGCGTTGCCGCACCGCTGATGCTTCGACCTCGTCGGCTCGTTCGGACGTTGAAGACGCCTCTCCATCCATCTCGCCCAGCGCGACCTCGTCTCGCGCGTCCTGCTGGCTGTCGTGTTCGTCCATGATCGCCTCGAATTCTTTGCTCATCGGATCGCGGGCGGTCATTTTGTCATCTTCATCCAAAAACTCCGGGAAGAGATAGACCTCTCGCCCCGCATCGCTCACACCCGGCTCGGCGATCCCTTCGTCGACAAACGCCTCGAGCTGCTCGCGCACCTCGTCGACCGTGTACGACAGGTTGAGGGCCATTTCGGCGACGGTCACCCGGCCGCCCAGTTGTTCAGCTTTCTCGAGGATAGTCTGCTGGCGGTTTTCTTGGCGCCTCTGTTCGCGATACTGGCTCGCCCCCTTCATCGCTCGCCAGAAGAGCGCCCCTCCGGCGAGCGCAAAGATCATCGCGGCCGTCAAAAGGCCATAGAGTACCGCTCCGATCTGAAAGCCCGGGGCCGTGAGTTCGACGGCCGCATACGTGATGAAGAAGGCGCTGATCGAGGCGATGAGGACCCCGACCGTTCCGAGCGTCATTCGCCCGATGTTTTCGAGCCATTCCATCAATCTCGAGAGCACGATCCACCTCGTGTGGTGAGAGGATGCGTCGCGAACGTCCGACCACGCCCATGGCCTCCTCGTCGCCGGGAGGAGGACGTCTCGGACGAAGGCCCCATCGAGTGTCGTGGAACTTGGCGCGATCCGGAGCGTGGGTCAACCGTACCAACAGCCTCGGAGCGCACGATATTCCCACCCGTTCGAGACGAGATAGCCCGCTAGATTACCATCGATCGAGACGATACGTAAGGCGGATCGGAAACTCGCTCAGGGCGATCGCATTTGGGTTCAATTCGGCGTTCGAGCTCGCCAACTCTCTCGAGGTCCCGGTGTGCTTCGCCGGATAGAGCCCCTCGATCGCGAGGGGGCCTCGCCGTTCCAGGCCGGCTGGGAGCCGGCGTGGGCCATAGAAAAACGGGCCCCCGTTCGAGGGCCCGCTCTCAAACTACGAATCGAGCGGCGCGGATCGTCACGCGACGTCCGCTCGGATGTTCATGCGATTCACAGAAGGGCGTCTCGGAGCTCGTCGGCTTTGTCGGTCGACTCCCAGGCAAACTCGGGTCGGCCGAAGTGACCGTAGGCAGCGGTATTCTGGTAGACCGGGCGCAGCAGATCGAGCGACTCGATGATGGCCGCTGGTTTGAGCGCGAAGTGCTCCCGGACGGCGTCCTCGATGTCGCCCTCGTCGACCTGATGGGTCCCCTCGGTGTCGACCATGATGCTGACCGGTTCCGGCACGCCGATGGCATAAGCGATCTGAACGCTGCATCGGTCGGCCAATCCGGCGGCGACGATGTTCTTGGCGATGTATCGCGCCTGGTAGGTTGCCGAGCGATCCACTTTGCTCGGATCCTTGCCGCTGAAGGCACCTCCCCCGTGGCGTCCCCGCCCCCCATAGGTGTCGACGATGATCTTGCGTCCCGTCAGTCCGGCATCGGCCTTGGGCCCGCCCTCCACGAACCGTCCCGTCGGATTGATGTGGTATTCCGTATCCTCGTGGAGGAGGTCCTCGGGAATGACGCGCTTGATGACCAGTTCTTGGAGTGCGCTCTCGATCTCGTCGAGGCTCACCGTCGAGAGGTGCTGGGTCGAGAGCACGACGGTGTCGATCGCCACTGGTTCGTCATCCTCGTATCGCACCGTAACCTGACTCTTGCTGTCCGGGCCGAGAAAGTCGATCTCGTTGGACTTGCGGACGTCGGCCATTTTGCTGACCAGCCGATGCGAGTAGGTGATCGGCATCGGCATCAGCTCGTCGGTTTCGTCGCAGGCGTAACCGAACATCAGGCCCTGGTCGCCCGCCCCCTGTTCGTCCTGTTCGCTGCCATCGATGCCGACGGCGATATCGGAACTCTGCTCGTCGATCGCACTCATCACCGAGCAGGTGCGGTAATCGAATCCGAACTCCGGATCGTTGTAGCCAATTTGATTGATCGTACTCCGGACGATCTCGTTGAGATCGACGTAGGCGTCGGTGGTCACCTCGCCGAAGATGATCGCCAGCCCCGTGTTAACCATCGCTTCGCAGGCCACGCGGGCATTCGGGTCCTCGGCAATGATGGCGTCGAGGACGCCGTCGGAGATCTGATCGGCAACCTTGTCGGGATGGCCTTCCGAAACCGATTCAGAAGTAAAAATATAATCTCGAGACATGCGACGTATCCTCGTACTTCGCGACACCTCGAAGGTGTCGAATGGATTGATTAGTTAAAGGAGCGTCCCGATGAAACATATCGACAGGGAACGCTTCGGCTCGCGATCAAAACATCGGGCTTGTACACTTGACCCCTTCGTTGTTCAACCCTCGTTTGGTCCCTGCACGAGGGGGATTGCATGTGAACGTCTCCTTCTTCTCGGTCGACTCTCTCCCCCGAATCCGGGGGGGCGTTCGTCGACGTGCCAGCAAGTTGCTCACGTCAAGGCGCTCCAGGAGGGGCTCGAAGGGAGGTCGGGAGAGATGCCCCACGGAGCGCCGGCTCCCAGCGGGCCTGGAACGGCGAGGCCCCTCGCGATCGAGGGGCTCTATCCGGCGAAGCACACCGGGACCTCGAGGGGGTTGGCGAGCTCGAACGCCGAATTGAACTCGAATGCGATCGCCCTGTCCCTGCACGTTCCGGTTGAGGTCGCGTATTTCGTTGAGTCGTCCGTTGTCTCGTGGTGGAAGCGAGATGCGTTGCCGCAAATGCTCGACGCTCGCAACATGATGGAGCCGGGTATCGCGATCGTCGCGAAGGTACGAGGACGCGGAATGCGTCGAGTGGAGGGGGGGCATTGCTCGAGAGAAGGCAGGAGAGGGAGCCGTCGCGTCCATGCCTCCAGGTGGCTGAGTCTTTGCGCGAGGGGCCGATCGGCCATCACGGGGGTCGACGACTCACTCGCCGTCCTGTCTTGTCGCCTCCGCTCCCGTGACGTTGACGTTACCGGACGTATCGGTGACGTTGTCGAGGACTGGCTGTTGACACGGCGGCGAGTTGTTGCACGCACAGCTGCCAGGCTCCCCACGTGCTCGACCCCCTTACTTATATTCGACGTGTCCTCGACCTCGAGCCCGAACTTCGGGCAACCGAAGTCCAGGGTCGCGTGCTTCTCGGAGGTTGTCGTGAAGTCACATCCCGACACGGCCCGGACCGACACTGCAACGGCGAGCCATCGAAACATGCATGGTTCAGATGGCACGTCTCACCGGGAGGCAGAGGGTGGAGAGGAACGATGCCATCGCCAACGTCGTCTGCCACGCGCGACGTCGTACCGAGAGCACCTCTCAGCTCGAGACGACTTCGCCCAGAAGCGTATGACTGGTACAGTCGTGGACTTCGATGTCGACAAAGTCGCCGGCCTCGACGGAATCGTCGTCGGGCTTGGGAAAGACGGTGTTTTTGAAGTCGTCGGTGCGCCCGCTCAGATCGTCGGGGTCGCGCTTGCTTTCGCCCTCGACGAGAACCTCTTCGACCGTCCCGATGCGTGACTCGCAGACCTCCCGACTGATCTCTTCTTGGAGCTCGATGATCTGCGTCAGGCGCTCGCCTTTGACCTCGTCGGGGATGTCGTCCTCCATCTCGCGCTCGGCGTAGGTCTTTTCGCGCTCCGAGTATTTGAACATGTAGGCGAAGTCGAATCGGATGCGTTCCATCAGATCGACCGTCTCTCGGAAGTCTTCCTCGGTCTCACCGGGGAAGCCGACGATGATGTCGGTCGAAAGTGCAATGTCGGGAATCTTCGCGCGCATCCGTTCGACGAGATCCTCGTACTCCTCGATGGTGTACCCCCGGCGCATGCGCTCGAGAACGTCGTTGGAGGCCGACTGCACCGGCAGATGGACGTAGTTGCAGACCTCGTCGCGGCGGGCGATCGTATCGATCAGTTCCGGCGTGAAATCGACCGGATAGGGCGACGTGAATCGAATACGTTCGATCCCGTCGATGTCGGCGATCTGGTCGAGAAGCCGGGCGAAACTCGTGTCGGTCTCGTCGTGGTAGTAGGAATTGACCGTCTGGCCGAGGAGTGTGACCTTTTTGTAGTCGCGCTCGGCGAGGTTGCGACACTGACGCATCACGTCCGACGGGGGCACGGCGCGCTCTCGCCCTCGCGTGAAGGGGACGATACAAAACGTACAGAACTTGTCGCAGCCGCGCTGGATGCTGACCCATCCGCCGACGCCGTCTTTGCGCTTCGGCGAGAAGCCTTCGTAGACTTCGTCCTGGTCGAGTTTGACGTCGATGACGGGGTCGGCGTTCTCCCGCATGCACTGTTTGACCAGCTCGGGGAGGCGTCGATAGGCGTCGGGACCGACCACGAGATCGACATACGGCGCCTGATCGACGATCTTTTCGCGCAGATTCTCGGCCATGCAGCCGGTAACCCCCAAAACGAGGTCGGGATCGTCGTGTTTGTACTGGAGGAGCTGGCTGAGTCGTCCGAAGACGCGCTCCTCGGCGCTCTCTCGGACGGCACACGTGTTGATGAGGATGACGTCCGCCTCTTCGAAGGCGTCGGCCGAATCGAAGCCGTCCTCGGCCAAAATCCCTCCCATCAGCTCGCTGTCGGCGAGGTTCATCTGGCAGCCGTAGGTCTCGATGTAGACCTTTTTGCCTTCGAACTCCCCCTCTGGCATGGCGTTGAATCCGCCGTCGTGGGCGTGGGGATCGCGGATGGCGGAAGATTTGGATGCGGAGGTAGACATGGTGGGTCAGCTCGTCTTTTTGAGTTCGCGGAGGATTTGTTTGACCACCGACTTCAAGGTCTCAAAGACGCCCGGACCTTCCGGGGCGATGGCGCACGCCTTGTAGTCGGGGTATGTTTCCTCGGGATTGAGATCCTGGCGAAGCTCCTCGACGGGCATCGCCGAGTCGAGGTCGCGTTTGTTGTACTGGATGACAAACGGGATCTTGTCGATGTCGTAGCCGTGAAAATCGAGATTTTCTTTGAGGTCCTCCATCGAGATGCGATTGGCCTCTCGACGGGCCCGCTGCGAGTCGGCGATGAAGATCACCCCGTCGGCTCCCTTCATGATCAGGCGTCGACTCTTGCTGTAGAAGACTTGACCGGGGACCGAATAGAGGTGGAGGCGAGTCTTGAACCCTCGAATCTCCGGCAGACTCAGCGGGAGGAAGTCGAAAAACAGCGTGCGTTCCTGCTGGGTCTCGAGGTTGACCAGTTTCCCGCGGGCATCGGGGTTGGTCCCCTGGTAGATGTGTTTGATATTGGTCGTTTTCCCGCAGAGCCCCGGACCGTAGTAGACGATCTTGAGGATAATCTCCCGCTGCGCGTAATTGATAAACGACATAGAGACAAAACCTTCGTTGAAACCGAGTGCAGCGATTGCCCGTGAGCCGAAAGTCGAGGGCGGTACGCGTGGTGGATAGAGAGCCGAAGGCGAGAGTAGCAGACGGTAGCACACACGCGGTATGCCCCGAACAGACCTTGCCCTCGAATGCTACTCCGACGCCGCCCCCTCGATGCTATATCACGTCGAGCCCAGATTGCACATCTTTTCGACAACGCGCAACCTTTTCGGAGGAACGAACCTTCGAGCGCCCGCCACTGGCGAGGCTCAGCCGAACTAAAACGTATCGTTGACGAGATCGTCGAGTTCTTCTTCGGAGATGTCATCGAAGATATCGGGTTCTTCATGATCGTCGTCCTCTTGTTTGTTTTGCATGTTGTTGAGGACGTTTTCCATCTCTCGATACGCTCGTTTGACCCGGAGACGCACGAGTCCGAGACTGGAGCGATCGTCGAAAATAACCACGAGGATGAGTGCGTCCTGAATCACCGAGACGTGGATGTGGTTCTGATCGCCCTCGTGAAAGTGGACAGGGAAGCGGTCCTCGCCGAGCATGTCGGCGATCCCACCCGTCGCCGCCGTCGATCCGGCAATCAGCGACGCGAAGTTGGTGGTATCGATATCCTCAGTCTCGCCCGTCTCCGTGACGAGCTGGCCATCCGTATCGATGACGAAAATGGCCTTGGCGAGAGCATCGCGGACCAGGCGATCGCAGATGTCTTTCAACCGATCGTGTTCTTCCTCGTAGATCACCTGACCACTGACCATTACGAAACTCCTCGTAGTTGCATCGAAATCCCTCGGAGCTCGATCCGAGGTGACGACATTACAAGCAATCGAGAGGCGCACGCAAGTTATCACATCCCGTTCGGATCGTACAATTCGTCGAGCCGATCGCGGACTCGGCAAGTGTGATCGCTACAGCTCGCGGCGCTCGCTCAAAGCGCGCGAGAGAGTCGATTTGTCGGTATGCTCGAGATTGCCCCCGATCGGCACGCCCGATGCAATGCGAGACACCTCGACATCGAGGGGGTTGATCGCCTTCGAGAGATAGAGCGAGGTCGCCTCGCCGTCGACCGAGGGACTGGTCGCGACGATCACTTCTTCGACTGCTTCGCCTCCGTTGGCCTCGGCGGATTCGAGTCGTTCCAGCAGCTCGCCCATCCGCAGATCGTCGGGCCCGACGCCCTCCAGGGGGCTGATGATGCCGTGGAGGACGTGATAGGCGCCCTGATATTCGCCGGTTGTCTCGATGGCCCGCAGATCGGGGGTATCGGCCACGACACAGATCGTGCTGTGATCGCGATCGGTCGAGCGGCATATCGAGCAGAGGGGTTCCCCCGTGAGATTACAGCACCGCTCACAGAACCCGACCTCGTCTTTGACAGCTGTCAATGCTTCGGAGAGTTCCTCGGCGAGCCGGTCGGGTTCGTCGAGGATGAAAAAGGCCAGCCGCGAGGCGGTTCGCTCCCCGATTCCGGGCAGGCGGGTGAGCGTACTGATGAGCTGATCGATGGGTTCGGTGTGATCCATACTACGTCGTCAAAAGAGACCGGGCATGTCCATGCCGCCCGTTACTTCGTCGATTTCCTCTTCCATCGTCTCGTTGGCATCTTCGAGCGCCTGGTTGATGGCGCCCACGATCATCTCCTCGAGCATCTCGACGTCATCCGAGTCGACGGCTTCGGAGTCGATGTCCAGCTCCAGGAGTTCGCGATCACCGTTGACAGTCGCCGTGACGGCACCGCCTCCCGTCGAGGCCTCGAATTCCCGATTGCCGATCTCTTCTTTGATGTCGGCAATCTTGGATTGGAGTTGCTGAGCCTGACGCATGATGTTGTTGAGACCACCTTTCATGTCGCATCCTCGTGTAAAGTCTCGAAATCAAGCGAGGTGAGCCTCGTCGCCAGCCGGCGGCGAGACATGTGCATCTGTACGAACATATGACACGGTCGGGCTCGAGTAAACGAACAGACCGTGGATTGGATGGATCATCGGGCGCGGAAGCATCGAGACGTTCGGCTCGAGGCATTCCAAACAACAGGTGTCGCAACCTCTATCCATCTCGACGTCTCGTCATCCGAACGCCTCGCATGAGCCTCGCCGGCTGGATCATCGTCGATGAACATTGCCTGTTCGAGCATTTATTTGAAACCTCACTCTCTCCAATTCATACCACTGTATAAGGAAGAGCGTTTGAAGGGCGGCAGGACCTGCATTAGCGTCTAATAAGCCAGAATATGTCAATAACATCCGATTCACTGTTCTCGACGTTCCCGCAATCCCATGAGCCACTCGAAGCTTTCGACGTTGTTCGCCCCACGTCGACTCGGTTCCCTCGTGAGTGTCTGTGTCTGTCTAGGCGTCATGTATCTCGGCGGGTGCGGAGGCGCCACGTCGACTCCGCCGACATCAAACGAATCCGGAGGCGTCGAATCGGCTATCGACGCGCTCGAATCGGGGATGGAGGAGGGGGACGGAGCGTTCGATCATCAGAGCTACGATCAGCTCCTGTCGGAGCACGTCAATCTCGATGCCGGAACGGTCGATTACAGCGCTCTTCAACAACATGAAGAGGGGCTCGAACAGTACCTCGAGCGGATTGCGGACGTCGATCTGTCGACGTTGCCTCGAGACGAACAACTGGCGCTTTTGATCAATGCGTACAACGGCTATACACTGCAGCTCATCCTGGAACACTATCCCGACATCGACTCCATCCAGGACCTCTCGGAACCCTGGAGTCAGGCCCAGTACGAAGTGGGCGGGCATACGTTGAGTCTCGATCAAATCGAACGCGAGATCATTCGGCCGGTTTATCAGGACCCTCGCATTCACTTTGCGGTCAACTGCGCCGCAGTCGATTGTCCATACCTGGCCGACTTCGCTTACAAGGGAGACAAGATTGACGAGCAGCTCGAATCTCGCACCGAGGCCATTCTCTCGAACGAACAGTTCGTTCAGGTCGAATCGGAGGAGCTTCGGTACCCTAAAGTCATGAAGTGGTATCGCTCGGACTTCACCGATGACTCGTTCCAGGGGAGTGCCTCCAACGTGGCCGAGTACATCGCCTCTCATACGAGAGACGAGGTTCGAACATTCATTGACGAGCACGATGGAGCCCCCCCGATATCGCCCCTCGACTACGATTGGAGTCTCAACGACGCCGAATGATTTCTCAGGCGTCGATCAAACGATGGTTCACAACTGGAGACGGAGGGAGCTCGACTGGAGAAGTGATTTCACTCGACGGCGAGCTTCTCTTCAAAGCGTATCGAGGGCCCGACGTTTTTGGAGTTACCTGTCTCCCTGAGTGACTAAGAGAAACAATACGATCGCTATCAGTATACTCGCAGACTGTTCGCTCGATATCATCGATTTTCGAACATGATAGAGTGATATGATGCATCGCCAGCCTTCTCGTCCCGTCTGTTGGATTCTCGCTCTTGGATTGAGTGCCGGTTTGTCGGGGGCCTGTTCGGGGAGTGCCTCGGACGAGGCGTCTTCCTCGGAGCCGTCGACCCAAAAAGACACGGGGGCTTCGGCCTCGTCGAGCTCGGACAATCGTGACGTTTTTCAGGATACCGGAGAGACGGTCGATTCCTCCCCGGGCCAAGAGTCAAATGAGCCAGGCAATGGGTCTTTTCAGACTCGAACCAACGAGGATTCGCCCCGTTGGGGATGTCTCGGCGACGTCAACTGGGCTCGTGCTTCGGACGACAGCCTGGAATACACGGGCCAGACCGTCGGCGCCTTTGGAGGTGAGTCTCTGGGAGGCATTTCGTTCGAAGTATGTCCGGATGCCTCCGATGCATCGTGTTCAAACCCGGTTGTCTCCGGCGAAACAGGGGATGATGGGGCCTTCACCGGGACGCTCCCGATGGGGAAGAACCGCACGGGTTTCGACGGGTATGCTCGCGTCACGGGAGGGGACGACGTGCTCGATACGATTGTCTTCTTCAATCCACCGATCACGGAAAACGAGGATGCGCCGGTCGGTGTTCCGCTGCTGAACCAATCGACGTTCGACATGATGACCGAAATGGTCATGGGCCTGGAGGCCAACGATGAGCGTGGCCACCTGGCGCTCGAGGCCCTCGATTGTACATGGCGACGCACCTCGGGAGTCGAGTTCGAGATCGATACCAGTGATCAGGAGACGGTCGAACTCTACATAAACGAGAGCATGCCCACGACGTCGACGTCCACCACCGATGCTACGGGGCTGGCAGGCTTCTTCAACGTCCCGGCGGGCGAGGTCACCGTCACGGCGAAGTCCGCTGAGACCGGCCACACGATCGGGACGGCCGAAGTCTTTGTTGAAGCGGGCGCCATCTCCGAGGTGGCTGTTGCGCCCGAGCCAGCTGCGTCGCCGGCGACGAACTGACTCGATCTCTCAATCTTGCATACCCCGAGGGGCTGTCGCAGATAATGCGGCGGCCCCTTTTCGTATCGCTCACCATCGAGAGGCGACCTCGATCAGCGCATCCGAGATCGCCTCCGTGCCGAAGGCCAGGCACCGCTCGTCGACATCAAACTCGGGGGTGTGCAGTCCGTGGGTGATGCCGCGAGCCTCGTTGCGAATGCCGAGAAAGAGGTAGCAGCCCGGCACCCGGTTCGAGAACGCTGCGAAGTCTTCGGCCGCCAGCTGAGGGGGGTGCTCGACGATGACGTCGTCACCCCACCGACTTTGCAGCGCCTCGACCATGGTCGATTCGAGCGCATCGTCGTTGGTCACGGGACGCGCCCCTGGCGTGAATTCGACCTCGCAGGTAGCTCCAAATCCCCGACAGACGTTGGCGACGAGCCGCCGGATTTCCTCGTGGGCCCGTTCGAGTGTTTCGACCGCAAAAGCCCGCAAGATCCCCGTCATCTCGGCCCGTTCCGGGAGGACGTTGTACGAGTTGCCGGCCTCGATCGAACCCATGCTCAACACACACGAGTCGCGAGCATCGAGACGGCGTGAGACGACCGACTGGAGCGAGACCACCACCTGACTGGCGACCAATCCGGCGTCGACCCCCTCGTGGGGCATGGCACCGTGGGCCTGTGTGCCATCGATGGTGATGTCGACTAGATCGGACCCCGCCCAGACGTTGCCCCCCGTGTATCCGATGCGTCCCGCCTCGAGTTTGGGCATGCAGTGGAGCGCAAAGATGCCGTCGACCGTTGGTTCCTCGAGGACGCCCTCCTGCGCCAGTTTTTCAGCCCCGATGGGTTCGTCTTCGGGGGTCGCTTCTTCGGCTGGCTGAAAAATGAGTTTGACGTCGCCCTGGAGCTGATCGCGGCGTGCGTACAGAGCCTCGGCGATGCCGAGTCCGATGGTCGTGTGGACGTCGTGGCCGCAGGCGTGCATGACGCCGTCGTGTCGGCTCTTGTAAGAGGCGTCTCCGACCTCTTGGATGGGGAGCGCATCGATATCGGCTCGCCAGGCGAGTGTCGGGCCGTTGCCGGCTCCCTCGACGAGCGCGACAATCCCCGTCTCGTCGACCGAGTCGATGGTGTCGATTCCGATGGCTTCGAGGCGTTCGCTGATAAAACGAGAGGTCTCGTATTCTTCGTTCGACAGCTCGGGATGGGCGTGGAGATGACGGCGAGTTTCGACGAGTCGATCGACGGCACCATCCGTCCAGTCGAGCGGCGGAACGTCGGGGTCTCGAGGCGAGGACATGGCGGTATGTGAAGGGTCGTGTCAGTACAGAACATACTCGAATTCGACTTCAATGTCGGCGAGTCGTCTGCTTTTTTCAAGGATTCGGGGTTTCAAAACGATCGGGCACGGCATCACGGCACCGGAACGTTACGGAGCCGCTGTTCCTCCGGACGATGCCGAAAACGATTCCGATGACGCAACACATCGCCCATTCCCGCCGACGATCATCGATAGAGGGGAGGAGTCGAGTGGCTGCAGGTGGTTGAAGGGGCCGCTCGGCGTTCGTGATGAAGGTAGATGAGGCCGCTCGAGGCTCTCGTCGCTTTGTCGCGTGCCCCCCCTCGTGGCCGGACGATCGGCGGTGAGTGTTCTGCGGAACACCGGGTGGGGCATGTGGAGACGTATACGAACTCGCATGGTCATGCAATAAATGGTCGAGTGACATCGGTTGTCGCCTCGTTCTTCCCCAAAAGGAGTCGCTCGGCGACCTGCCAGCAAGGATACTGGCGATCCATATCAAGACTGAGATCATGAGATCAGGCGTCTATTGGAGCGCCGGCTCCCAGCTGGCATATGGAACGTATCGCTTTGTCCCTTCAACATTTAACCTCCATCCGAGCTCGCCGCGGCGAAGCGCCCTCGAACGACGGGAAACCGTTTTCGCTCCACGTCCGTCCGGTCGGTATTCGCAACGGTGGCACACGGTACTGCCCATTCTCCAAAGGCTGGCGCATACGTGGCAGCTGGGCGGCTTCCCCCTCTCGCGCCAATTCGATCCGGTCACGTTTTGACTGAACCCAGCCCCCCGTCGACGCCGAGCACCTGGCCGGTAACCCAGTCGTTGTCGGGATCGAGCATCCAGACGATCGCCGAGGCGATGTCCTCGGGGGTGCCGAGTCGACCGGCTGGATGCATCTCCAGCGATTTTTTGCGCGTAGCCTCGCGCTCGGTCAAATGCTCGGCCATCGGGGTGTCGACGAGTCCCGGCGCGATGCAGTTGACGCGGATGTTACGGGAGGAATACGAGGCGGCTGCAGCCCGCGTGAGCCCGATGACGCCTCCCTTGGCAGCGGCGATTGCGTCGTGGTTGGCCAGTCCCGTCTGGGCGGCAGCCGACGACAGAAGCACAATGCTTCCGCCGTCGCGCCGCATGCGCTTGGCGGCAGCACGCACGGCGAAGAAGGCCGAGTCGAGATTTTGCGAAACCGTGTGGCGCCATTCCTCGAGATTTGTGCGGTGAGCGGGCTTCAGTATAATCGATCCGACGCAGTTGACGAGGCCGTCGATGGACCCGAATTGATCGACGGCGGCGTCGATACAGGATTCGACCTGCTCTATTTCGGTGGCATCCATCACGTGGTAACTCGCGTCCACCTCGGCGGCAGTAGCTTTCAGGTCGGATTCGTCTCGAGCGGCGAGCATGAGATCGGCGCCCTGGTCCGAGAGGCGGCGTGCCGTCTCCGAGCCAATGCCTCCACTTCCTCCGAGGATGACGAACGATCGGTTTTGCATGATGATCACCTCTGTGTAAGCGTTCGAAAAATAACTCGATGACTTGCCCCTGCTTCTGGAATGATCGAGCCTGCTTCAGTTCGAAGGAGGCCCGTGTAAGATGCGCAAGAAGGGTGGCTTGTTATGGTGAGACGTGGTGACTACAATTCCAGCGCATTCGAGTTTGAACGGAGTTGAAATGTTTCAGAGACGGTTGGGCGATCCGTCGAGCGCGGCGGGCGTACCAATCGAGACCTCTCGCCTCGGTTCATGTGAGGATACGGAGGGGAAACGAGAGAAGGATACTTTCGAGAGGACGAGATGGCGAATGGGTCCATTCCGGTCTCTCTGAACCGAAACTTCGCCGACGGAACACGGATGCGACTTTACGATAGATCACGCCACATGCAATGTGAAGCCGGTCGAACAACATGACGGAGCCAAGTGAAGAGGACGACGACATATCGGTGGGAGTTGGGCAACTGACGTTTGTGGCCGGCGTCGTGGTACTGGGATACCTCGGTGGTGTGATGTGCACCGACTTCAAGGTATTTCCCTATCCACAGCTTCTCAAACCCTCCTTCAAGAAAATGGGGCTCCTCTCCAAATGGCGCCTCGTCGAAGGGATGCCCTCGAGACCATATGCCTGGAGTCCGACGCCCCCCACCAAACGATCCGGGGTGTATCGGCGAGATCCCTCGAATACCGTCCCGGGATACACCCTCCACACCTCTGCCGACCGCCCTCATGCTCGATTGATCGATACGGAGGGGCAGGTTCTCCACCAGTGGCGACAACCCTTCCGCGAGGTGTGGTCCGATCCTCCTCACATAGACGAACCCAATCTTAATTGGGGCATATACTGGGAAGATGTCCATCTCTTGGCCGATGGGAGTCTTCTGGCGATCTATGCGTCGTCCGGTGAGCTTCCATGGGGATACGGCATGGTCAAGCTCGATTTGAACTCGGAGGTCCTCTGGGAGTACGCGGGACGGACTCACGACGACTTCGATGTTGCCGACGATGGCACGATTTACACGCTCACTCATCGGCTTCAGCCCTTCGATTCGGGCCATAGTCGCTCCCATCCCGACGCGGTGCTGGGCGACTTCATCGTTCGCCTGTCATCCGATGGTCGAGAGCTTCAGCGGGTCTCCCTGCTCGAAATGCTCGATCAGTCGCCGTACTGGGGGCTACTCGAGATGTTTCCGACCTACATCGAGGCCCCCAAGGAGAAGAAATGGGATATTTTACACGCTAATTCGCTCGAGATCGTCGGCTCAGATTTTGCCGAACACCACGAGTTTGCCGAGGCCGACGATCTCCTCGTCTCCTTCCGTTCCGCCGACACGATCGCCGTGATTGATATGGACCACGAAGAGGTGGTCTGGGGGACGCGAGGGTTCTGGTGGCAACCCTCCGATGCCGCGGCGCTGGACAATGGGCACGTCATGGTCTTTGATGCGGGGGGACACGGAGGCCCCGAGAAAGACTCGCGCATTGTGGAGATCGCCCCCGACACGAATGCGGTGACCTGGTCGTATGCCGGTACGGTCGAGGAGCCCTTCTGGAGCGTGGGAGCCGGGACTTTCCAGCCACTTCCAGGGGGGAACGTGTTGATCAATTCGGCGACCTCGGGTCGTATCTTCGAAGTGACTCGCGAGGAGCGTATCGTCTGGGAGTACGTGAATCCGGTGCTTCGGGAGAACAATGGTCAGACGTACGCCGCGATAACCACTGTCGCGAAGCGCATCGATCCGGATGGACTGACATTTCTGACGCCCTGATTGCACGGGGTAGCTTATCCCTTTCATTTCATCCCGTCGCTCGAGTCCCGGCTCGCTCGACGAACGAGACGGGGGCGTGCCCCGGAGGCTGGCCGCTCACTGCGGCGAGATGGCTGATTCTCACCGGAGTATCCGACCTATACGATGTATGCACGCATACGATTCATTCTATTGGCGTTGACCGCGGGGCTCGTCTTTTTCGTGGCAGGCTCGGCGTCGGTCGTGATGGAGGCGTTCCCGTATCGCCCCTTCGTCAAGCGGGGCATCGAGGCAATCGAAGCTTGGAGTGAACGTACTCGCATCGATGATCTCGTCGCTGATACTCCCCAGTGGCGTCCTGCTCGAACCGACAAGAAAGGGGTTATATACCACGATCCGTCGAAGAGTTGGGGAGATTATACTCTGTATTTGCGTTCTCCCTTCCCACGCGCTTATCTCATCGACAAGAGGGGAGAGGTCGTCCACGAATGGCACGCTCCCTTTCGAGACATCTGGTCGAATCATCCCCACATTCCGTTCCCCGTCCCGGATTCGCAAGTGTTCTGGCGTCGGGCTCATCTCTTTTCAAACGGAGATCTGCTCGTCAACTACACGGGGCTCAACGATTCGCCCTACGGTTATGGATTGGCAAAACTAAACGAGGACTCCGAGCCCCTCTGGACCTATCCCGATCACGTCCATCACGATTTCGACGTGGCAGATAACGGCACCATCCACGCCATTGTTCACGACTTCGTGCCTCCTCCCGACGAAGTGCCTCAACTCCCCGAGGAAGTGTTGACCGATTTCATCGTGCGGCTCTCCTCGCAAGGAGAGGAGCGGGCGCGCGTCTCGTTGACGGAGGCGATCGTCGATTCTCCCTACCGTGAGATGATTCAGATGCACAGTCCGGAGACGCGCAACCCTTCGTCCGGCGAGAGGCACTGGGATCCCATACATGCCAATACGGTCGAAGCCATCGACGCGGATTTTGCGGAGCATCACCATTTTGCCGAGCCCGGCCATTTGCTGGTATCGCTACGAGGGGTAGACGCCATCGTATTGTTGGATTTGGAGTCCGAAACCGTCGTCTGGGCATCGCGGGGGTTTTGGTGGGGCCAACACCACCCCGTTCCGCTCGACAACGGTCGTATGGTCGTCCTCGACAACAACGGATACGGAGGAGCCGGAGGTGAATCACGAGTGGTTGAATTCGATCCGAGCACCAATCAGATTACGTGGAGTTACGGAGGGACGCCCAGTCGACCGTTTGCCACCCAAAAGCGGGGATCGCTTCAAGTCTTGCCGAACGGCAACGTATTGGTCACGTCGTCGTGGGGCGGACGTATTTTCGAGGTGACTCGTTCCAAAGACGTCGTTTGGGACTTCCACAACCCGACCCGAAAGACAAGTGAAGGCGAAACTTATGTGAATCAAGTCCTCAGCGGGCTGCGATTCGAGGCCGATGCATTGACATTTCTCGAGGAAACCGAGTGACAGCACACAGTCTCTCTTCTATCTGTTTCGTCCGGAGAGATGGATTCGAGTGTATGATGTCGCGTGCTTCGGAGCTGATGGTACAACGTCAAACGTGGTTGTCGAGGCGTCGGCTGCTAGCCCCGATTTCTCACGGATCCTCCTGCTGCGGCATGCAGACTGCACGATTCTCGCGACGGAACCTCGTGAGAAATACGGGCTAGCCGGCTTGGCTCGAAGAGATTTTGGAATCGGTCGTTCGTGGTTTTGTCCATTTCCATTGCCCACCTCCAACTCTCGAGTGAAGGGGAAACGGTGGGCAGGAGACATTTGATACGGAGTGCTCATGCCAAAGACGAAAGCCCATCCCATTGGAGTCTTCGACAGCGGAGTGGGCGGGTTGACGGTCATGCGTTCGATCGTCGAGACGCTCCCTCGTGAGCAGGTCGTCTATCTGGGGGATACGGCTCGTGTTCCCTACGGTAACCGCAATGCCGAGACCGTGCGACGTTATGCGCGCAACGCCACCGATCTCCTCCGAGAGCGCGAGATCAAGGCCCTCGTCGTCGCGTGCAATACGGCGTCGGCCCATGCGCTGAATGCTCTCGTCGAGGCCTACGACGTCCCGGTCATCGGCGTGATTGAGCCCGTCGCCCGTCGGGCGGTTGCCACGACCGAGAGTGGGGTCGTCGGCGTGATGGGGACGCGCGGTACCGTGCGGAGCGGCTGTTATCCCGAGGCGATTCGGGCGATCGATTCGGCCTGCACGGTCGAACAGGTTGCTTCACCCCTTCTGGTTCCGCTGGCCGAAGAGGGATGGCTCGACGATCCCGCCACCGAACGGATTGCTCGCCACTACATTGATCAGTTGAGCGAGCCCGATCTCGACACCCTCATTCTCGGGTGCACTCACTATCCCATCTTGAGTGCCACGCTTCGACGACTCACCGAGGAGCATCTCGAGATGCCCGTGACGCTTCTCGACTCGGCGAGTGCTACGACCCGCGCGCTCGTCGACGTACTGGACGCCGAATCCATTCGCACGCAAGCAAAGGATGGAGGCGAACTCGAATTTCTCTTGACTGATCTCTCTCCGGCCTTCGTCGAGGCGACCGAACGCTTCTTCGGCAATCGTCCCGACGAGATCACCCACGTCGACATCGTGGCGTGAAAAAGTCACGACGAGGGGAGAGCCTCCTCGAGTGAGACAATGGTCGGCTCCCAATCGTTGTCGACCCAGAGAACCGATCGCTCGGGGACTTCATACCACTCGTCGGCGTCCGGGGTGAAGCCGTTGAGCACCAGTACGCCGCGGAAGTGGTCGTGCGTTTCGCCCTGAGGCCGATGCCCGGCAAAGAGGGGCTCGTCGGTGGGTTCCTCGAGGCGCTCGAAGACACGGTAGTGCATCGGCTCGTCGAATCGCGTGGCTAGCAGAAATCGCTCGGACGCGAGGGTCGTGTTCCCCAGCTCGAGAGGGCGATCGGAATCGTCATCGGCCGCCTGCGACTCGAGCTTTCGAATCGAGCGTGCCCATTCTTGAACGCAGACCTCGGGCTCGCTGGTCGAGAGGCCAAACCCGCCCCGATCGTAGAGCGAGGCCAGAAACCGGTAAAAGACGAGCTCTTCGTCGGTATTGCCGTCGATGTTGTGCCGAATGTGATCGGGGATCTCGTCGAGTACGGCGTCGCGGCGATCGGTCAGTCCCGATATGTTGACCTGAGCGAAGAGCCAGGTGCGGAAGGAGAAGGGCTGGAGATCGAAAGTCTCGACGTGAGACGACTCCGTCGCACATTCGTATCCGACGATTTCTCGGCCCCGGATGTCGGCGAGGACGTTGCCGAATCGGCCCGATTGGATTCCCTGAGGGGGTTGCTTGCGGAGCAACGCCTGCCCCTCGCGGATCCATCCGAACCCGCGAGCGAGCTGAGAAGGGCGAGGATCGGTGTCGTCTTCGCCTGCGTCGAGTTCGGAGCGTGCCTGCTCGACGGCTCGATGCGTCAGCGTGTTGTCGTTACAGATGTATCCGATGAGTCGATCCATGACGATGTCTCCTTGGAGGGGCGATGAACGAGATGATAAGTAGGGTCTGCCACACGGCTTCGCGACGCGACGAAGTCGCGCCGCCTCGAATGGGCTGATCCTACCCAAATTAAATGCGAGACGTCGTGATTGACACCAACAACTGGCAGGGGATGTGTGCCGGATGGCTCGTCGCATGGGGACTCGCGACGGGATGTTACGCATACGGAGGGCGCGCCATCCAGATGACCCCGGCCGAACTACTCGTGGAAGCTCGAGATGCGTGTCAAAGACGTGACGTCGAGGCGTATCGCACCCTGCTGGAGCGGCTGATCCGGACGCATCCGGAGGCGTCCGAAGCCGAGTGGGCTCGGAAGCAACTCGATAAGCCGGAGGTATGCAATTATCCGGATTCCGAGTGAGGATCCGCCTCGTATTGCCACCCCGTATAACAATGTCGACCACCGATCAGATTCCCACCGATCGGTTGAGAGGAGATCAGAAACAGCGAGGAAGGATCATCAGGAACCACCGCCGCCGAGGGACATGGCGTCCCCCGCTCCGGCATTGAGCCATCCCCCGACGGTTTCGCCGAACCATTCGTTGAGTCCAACCAGGCTCCCCTCGGCGGAGAGGCCCGTCAGTTCGGCGATGGTCTGAGCGGGCCAGTGCCCGTATTGCGTGAGTGCCGCACCCGCCGCGTCCGCCATCGGTGCCACCAGAAGCGCCGTCATGACGACCCCGAATCCGAGGAGCCACCATCGAAATCGCCCCCGATTCTCCAGGAACCGGTCGGCCGTCTGGTAGAGCGCCGCGGGCGCACCGAGGACGAAGGCAGTCGCGACGATTGTGATGAGCCATCCCGCCGAGACCCACTGCCCGAGATACGCTCCCACCACCCACCAGAGTGCGACCGATGGCAGGGCCAGTCCCCCCCATTTCAGAGCGTCGAGCCCCCACTGCAGTACTCTCGAGGGCTCGTCGTCGGCCTCACCGGCCGTCTCGGAAGAAGTCGACTCTTCTTGGGTCGATTGGGGCGAGGATGGGTCGGATGCAGCGTCGGCCCGAGTGCCCGATGATTGCTCGGCGCGTTGAGATTGCTCCTTCGAGGTCGAGGCGCCGGCATTCGAAGATTCGCCCGACGACGGATCGGGAGAGTTGTCGGCATCGGCTGCCACTTCGGCCCCTTCTCCGCCCTCGACCGGCAGATTGTCGTCGCCGCCAAGTCCGTCGAGATCGAGATCCCCCAGCTCGTCGTCCATGTCCTGAGCTTCGGCGGCCAATTCGGGGGTTTCGAGATCGGGCTCCTCGCGATCTCGTTGAGGAGCATCACTCGATTCGAGATCCTGTTCGAGCTCAGACAGTACCCCGTCGACATCCTCGTCCTCGAAGTCGCCACTCCCCTCCTGGTTCTCCAGGTCGGAGAGCATGGATTCCAGTTCGTCGTCGCTCATGCCACTCTGGTCGCTCATGGGCTCTCTCGGGGCATTGAAGGCCGGCTCGCGTGCACTGGTCTGCTTATCACGCCATGCACCGCATGCGTAACGGTGGGTCCACGCATCTTATTCAAATGAGACTCAGAAACAATGAGAATCCCCATCCGGAGATCCCCCCGAGACATGTGGTTTCATCCCTCTGCGGCGCCGAATGACGATGGAGGTTGCGACGTCGAATGACGATGGGGAAGGCGCTGAACGTCACATCTCGGGTCTCATTCTGTCGCCATGTCCCGTCGAGTAGGGGATGGGAGGACTCAGGTCCGTGGAATCCCGACGATGCGTGGTTGGAAGCGCCGGTGGCCCCGCCGGCCGATCATCGAGTCAGTCGACGTCAAACGTCGTGCCACGGCGTATTCCACGGTATCCGAGCGGACCCGCAGGAGATAGAGACTCTCCGGGAGACATATCGCGAGTGGACAAATCGCGCAGGTGTCTAGCTTCAACGGTACAGCTGTACCCTAAACGTTTGTATCGACGGTTTTGAGGCCCGACGCCTCCGCGACGCCGACGCGTCTCGGTCGTGTCGAATCAGGCCGGCTCGTTCGAGCACAGCACGTCTCTATGTGCAAGCAGAGATTCGAACGAGCCCTTGAAATGGATGAGGAGGAGCGCTTCATGAGTGCGAGATCGCAGCGCAACGACATCGAATCGCCCGATGGAGAATTGGCCGTGCTGCTCCCGGGGCTGGGAGCGGTCGGCACGACGGTCATCGCCGGAGTCCTCGCCATCCGCGAGGGACTCGCCGAGCCGATCGGGAGTCTCACCCAGATGGGTCGGCTCGAGGCGCTCTCGTCGCGAGATCGCGGGCCCCTCATCCGAGAGGCGCTGCCGCTGGCCGACCTCGACGACATCGTCTTCGGCGGATGGGATATCTTCAGTGACAACTGCTACGAAGCCGCCGAGCGGGCCGACGTCCTCGAGGACGCCCAGCTGGAGGCGATCCGCGAACCACTGGAGGCCATCGAGCCGATGGAGGCGGTCTTCGATCCCTCGTATGTGCGCAACCTCGAGGGGGACCACATCAAGGATCCCGACACCAAAATGGAGGCGGCCGACATGCTGACCGCCGACATCCATCGCTTTCTGGAGCGTCACGACGCCGACCGCGCCGTCTCGATCTGGTGTGGCTCCACCGAATGTCACCGATCGTTTCAATCGATCCATCACGACCTCGAGGCACTCGAAGCGGGGCTTCGCGACAATCACGACGCGATCTCCCCGACGATGATCTATGCATACGCCCACATTCGAGCGGGCGTTCCATTCATCAACGGGGCCCCCAATCACTCGACGAACTGTCCCGCGCTCATCGATCTCGCCGAACGAGAGGGCGTCCCGCTGGCTGGACGCGACCTCAAGACCGGCCAGACCCTCCTCAAGACCATTCTCGCTCCGGGACTGGCGGCCCGCAAGATCGGCCTCGAGGGATGGTATTCGACCAACATCCTCGGCAACCGAGACGGGGCCGTCCTCGACGACCCCGGTTCCTTCGAGAGCAAGGAGGAGAGCAAACTCTCGGTCCTCGATTCGATCCTCGAACCGGAACGCCACGAGGAGCTCTACGACGATGCCGATCATCAGGTCCACATCCACTATTATCCCCCGCGTGGCGACAACAAGGAGGCTTGGGACAACCTCGATCTGACGGGGTGGATGGGTTATCCGATGCAGCTCAAAATCGATTTTCTCTGTCGCGATTCCATCCTCGCCGCGCCCCTGGTGCTAGATCTGGCGCTTCTGGGGGATCTCGCCCGGCGGGCGGGGGAGTCGGGGCTCCAGGAGTGGCTCTCGTTCTACTTCAAAAGCCCCGACGTGCCCGATGGTCAGCCGCCCGTCCACGATCTCTTCGCTCAGCACGACCTGCTGGTCGATCAAATGAATCGCTTCCAGGAGGTGTCGTGAGGGGGGCGATCTCCATCTGGGAGGCGATCGTCTGGGTGGCTCCTCTCCTGATCGTCGGAGTCGTCGGGAGCACGGCGTTCGTCGTGTATCTCGTCCGGACCGACTCTCCTCGGAGGCGAGAGCGGCGCGAGGGATCGTGGATCGTGCCGACTCGCCTGATCGATTTCGCCTACTGGGCGACCGATCCTCTCGTCGAGCAGCTCGCCGACGATGGCGTCCATCCGCATCACATCACGGCGCTGTCGCTGTACGGAGCCGGGATCGCCGGGGGGGCCCTCGCGATGGGATGCATCGTGCTGGGCGGCTGGTGCCTGGCGCTCACTGGGCTCTGTGATCTGCTCGACGGCCAGCTCGCGCGAACCCAGCGGCTCGATTCGGCTGCCGGCGCCTTCTTCGATTCGGTGGCCGATCGCATCGCCGAGATCGTCGTCTGGGGCGGACTCGCCGTCTACGGCGGAGGCGAGATCGTGACCTGGCTGGCGATCGCGGCGATGGGCGCGTCGCTGATCGTCAGTTACAGTCGAGCGCGCGGTCAATCGCTGGGGGCCGATCTCGAGATCGGACTGATGCGACGTCCAGAGCGTTTGTGGTTGCTCGTACTCATCCTGCTGGGGGCCCCGCTCGCGAGCCTCGGAGGATCGGGAACGTCGGCCGACGAGCCGACGCTCTACGCTCTCGCATGGGGGGCGGGACTGATCGCCGGTCTGTCGGGCGTGACGGCGTATCGTCGCACGGTCGCCATCTTCCGAGCCCTCCGTCGTGGCTCGAGGTCGGATCAGTCCCCCTCCGAGCGCCCACGGACGTAACGCGACTGCCGTGACCACCTGGCGACAACATCTCGTCGACGTCCTGGGCGCCTCCGGGGCGAGTATCCTCGCCACCGCGCTGGATGGCATTCTCTATACCGTGTTGCTCTACACGCAGGTCGAGAGCGGACGCCTCTCCATCGGGGTCGCGGCCGGGATCGCTGCCGTATTCGGCGGCCTCGTCCACTGGGGCTCGAGCCGGTTCTGGGTATTTCAGCGATTCAGTGCACCGGTCGCCCGATCGGCTCTGGGGTATGCCGTCATGAGCGGGATGGCGGCGCTCGGCCACGGTGTCCTCACGCAGTGGTGGAGCACGAGTCTGGGCGGAGACGGCGCGTGGTTCCTGTCGAAGGGCATTCTCTGGATCACCTGGACGTATCCGGTGAGTCGATATCTAATCTTCGGAGGATGGGGACGAGAAAAGGATTGACCTCGTCCTTCACTCGTCCGTCTCGCGCCTACCTCTCCAGAGGCCCCGAGGGAGGAGGGAGGTCGCCTCGTTTTCATCGATGGGTCCGTTGATACGGACCCCGACTTCGCCCGTCGCCGAAGACGATCGATCGTTCGACGAACACCTCGATTCGTCTGTTGATTCGAGCCCCATCTGCTGTCTCTCATGAGTCGACTCGCATGTGCCATTCACATCTGTCGTCGGCGCGGGGGCGTGATACTGGCGGCCGTGGCCCTTGTGACGTTGGCGGCCGGGAGCGTGGGAACCAATCTCGAGATCGATTCCAATCTGGAACGCCTGTTGCCGGGATCGGCCTCGAGTGTCGCCAGCATGCAGCGCCTCGAGGAGGTGTACGGCGGTCGCATCGGACGCCTGACCGTCGTGCTCGAGGGGGCCGAGTTGACGACGCTCGAACGGGCCGCTCAGACGCTGCAACCGCCCCTCGAGTCGCTCGACGACGTCGATCGAGTCGGGCTCAAACGACCCGACGCCTTTTTTGGGACCTACCGGCTGCTCTACGCCGACTACGACAGCCTCGAGACAGTCCACCGGCGGCTCGAACGACGCATTCGGTGGGACAAGCAGCGAGCCAACCCGCTGTTTGTCGACGTCTCCGACAAAGAGCCTCCGGCGATCCAGGTCGAGGATCTCATCGAACAACAGGACATGACGCGAACGTCCGATTACTACGTCGACGAAGCGGGCGAGCGCCTCGTGGTGTTCCTCCACCCGACGTTCTCGGCTAGCGACCTCGGGCGCACCCGTCATCTGACTCGGCGGGTCGATCAGCTCGTCACCTCGCAACTCGAGACGCATCATCCATCGGTGCAGTTCGGATTGACGGGGCGCTACAAGAAACGCGTCGACCTCCAGGAACTGCTGTCGACCGATCTGGCGTGGGCGACCACGCTTGCGGCCGCCCTGATTGCCGCCCTGCTGCTGCTGGCGCTCGGCAGTCCGATCGGCGTCCTCATCGTTGTACTCCCCCTGATCGTCGGACTCGTCTGGACGTCGGCCTGGGCCGAGATGGCCTTCGACAGCCTCAACATCCTGACGGGCTTTCTCGGAGCCGTTCTGCTAGGGCTGGGCATCGACTACGGTCTCCATCTGTACATCCGCTACCACGCCCATCGCGAGACGCTGGAGGTCGACGAGGCCCTCCGTCGGACATTTCTCTCCAGCGGTCGGGCCAATCTTCTGGCCGGGCTCACGACAATGGTCCCGATGGCAACTCTCCTGATCTCGACGTTTCAGGCCTTCTATGAGTTCGGGGCCATTGCGCTCGGCGGCCTCGTCGCCATCTTGATCGCCTACGGGCTGATCTTTCCCGTCTCGATATGCATGCTCGAGCGGGCCGGTATCACGTTGCGTCCGCCTCCCGTGATCACCTGGCTCGAGGGCGGCGAGGAATCGAGTCCCCTTTCGTGCCTCCCCCAGCTTCGACGCAAAGCGATCGTCGCCGTCATAATGCTGGTCATGCTCGGGGGAATTGCGGGATGGGGATCCCCTCGGGTTCAGTTTGTCCGCGACCTTCATGTCTTGCAATCGACCGATGCGCCCTCGTGGGAGCTCGACGAGATGGTCAACGACATGCTCGGGCGCTCTCAGACCCCGGCCCTCGTGCCGACTCGCTCGCCCGAGCATAGTCGTCGCGTCATCGAGGCGATCGAAAAGCGCAAGGACCGCTCGCCGCATGGCGAGGTCATTGGAGAGGTTTTGTCACTCCCGCGCCTCATGCCCGATCGACCCTCCGACAAACTGGAACTGCTTCGCGATCTCGCCTCGGAGTTCGAGGCACTCCCCTCGAGTGCCCAGACCGACGAGCTGGCCGAGTATCGAGAGGAAATCGAGCACACCATTCGAGCGGCGCCTCTCGAGACTGACGATCTCCCCGAGACCATTCGAGCCCCCTTTCAGCGCCGCGACGACCCTTCGGCCTCGATCGTGCTGGTCTTTCCCGCCGCCGACATGACCGACATGGAGCACGTCGAACACTTCATCGAGTTGCTCCGCGAGCTTCCGGACGTCGAGCACGAGCGGGGCTACGATGCACTCAGCGAGTCGGCTCTCCTCTACGACATCGTGCACTACGTCGAGCGCGATGCCCGTTGGATGCTCGCGCTGACGCTGCTCGGACTGCTCGTCGTCTCGCTCTTGGCCTTTTGTCGGCTCCGCGATACATCGGTACAGTTCGTCGTCCTCGGGCTCGGACTCGCCTGTGCCATCGGCTGGCTCGGCGCAGTGGGGGTCCATTTCAACTTCCTGAACATCATCGTGCTCCCGATTTGGCTCGGGCTCGGGATCGATGCCACGTTCCACATGCTTTTCGGACTCCGCGAATCGCCGCACGCCCTCCATCTCCACGCGGCGACGGGCTGGGCAGTGGCGCTGGCCTTCATGACGACCCTCACGGGTTTCAGCAGTATGCTCGTCGCACGCCACGCGGGGCTCTATTCGCTCGGCGCCTGCGCGGCCTGGGGGCTCGGGCTCATGATGGTGGTTCACCTGCTCGCCTACCTGATCCTCGTCGCCATCGTATCGTCAACGAAGCCATCGAGCTCGAATGCCCCTCCCGATAGCCAAGAGGACTGACATGTCACGAGTCGGGGCCCATGGCGTCTGGATCGGGGCCGTGCTCCTCTACGGCACGGTCCATTCCCTCTCGGGGACGCACGTCGCCATGCTGGCTGCCGTCGTCAGTCTGGCGGCTGTCTCACGCACGACCCGCGATCTCGTCGTGTCGCTCCTCCCGATCGTTCTCTTTCTCTGGATTTACGATTTGATGGTGATCTTTCAGGAACGAGCCTGGCACGTCGTGGTCGTCGAGCCCGTCTATCGACTCGAACAGACCCTCTTCGGATGGATGACCGCCCAGCCGGGGGATCTCGGGCCCGTCGACTGGTTTCGCGATCATCACCATATCGTCCTCGATGGGCTGGGCGGGCTCTGGTATCTGACCCACGTACCGGCGATCATCCTCTTCGCGCTCTACCTCTGGGGGCGCTCGCGTGGAGAATCAACGGAGGAACCCTCGACGAGACGACGCCTCGATCGGCTCCTCTGGGGGTTTTTCGCCATGTCGATCGTGGGACTCGCCCTCCAGGCGTGGTGTCCCGTCGCGCCCCCCTGGTATGTCGAGCAATTCGGATTCGCCCCGCCCGGCCACCCGATCGAGGCGGATCCGGCCGGGCTGGCGCGCGTCGACGCTCAACTCGGCGTGGCGTACTTCGAGACCATTTACAGTGAAAATGCCTACATCTTCGGGGCCATCCCGTCGCTTCACGTCGCCTCTCCGGTCTGGCTGACCCTGCACGTTCGCCATCCCGTTGGACGTCCCCTCGCCTGGGGGTTTGCGCTCGCGATGGCCTTCTTCGGCGTTTATCTTGGCCATCATTACATCGTCGACGTCATCGCCGGCGCGGCGCTCGCCGGCGCCGTCTATCTGCCACTGGCTCACACGTCT
>JAQCND010000178.1 GCA_028274765.1 Bradymonadaceae bacterium | reverse complement strand
GTGTCGGGGGCCTCGAGCACCAGTTCGTCGTTGCTGGCCGACTGGCGCGTCCAGCCGCCCGGCTCGGTCCAGCTGTAGCTGAGCGCATCGCCGTCGGGGTCCGAGGCCGAGACATCGACGGTTGTCGTGGTCCCCGGTTCAACGGGGTTCGGCGTGGCCACGATCGAGGCGACGACGGGGGCACTGTTGTCGCGAGTCGAGACGAAGACCGACGCCGAGGCCTGCTGGCCGCTCTCGGCCGTCACGGTCACCGCGATGGAGGCGCGCTGGCCGGGCTCGTCGGGCGCGACCACCTGGGCGGAGTCGCCGTTTTCGGTGATGGTCCAGTCCGAGGGCGCTTGCCAGGTGTAGGTGAGCGATTCGCCGTCCGGATCGCTGGCCGAGACCTGGAGCTGGATCGTCCCGCCCGGCTCGACCGTAGAGGGACTGGCGGTCAACGACGAGATGACGGGACTGCCGGCCGATCGCACCGTCGAGACCGAGAGTTCGGCGCTCGTCGAGGCGCCGCGGCCATCCGAGACGGCGACGGTGACGGTCGTCGAGGCGCCATATGCATCGGGCGCCTGGAGTTCGGCCGACTCGCCCTGCCCCTGAATCGACCAGTCGCTCGACTCGGCCTTCCACGTGTAGCTGAGTTCGTCGCCGTCGGGGTCGGAGGCGTTGGCCCGGAGGGTGGCACTGCCGCCCCGCTCGAGCTGGGGCGGATCGGCGGATACCGAACTGATCGTGGGGGCCTCGTTGCTCGTCGTAAGTCTGATCGACCCGCTGGCCGAGTTGCCATTGCCATCCTCGACGGTGACGGAGACGTTCCCCTGCTGGTCGGCCTGATCCGGTGCCGTGACGGTGGCCTCGGCTCCGCTCGAGCTCTCGATCGAAAAACTGCCGTCTGCCGACCACCTGTAAGCGAGTTCGTCGCCGTCGGGGTCCGAGGCCTCGACCTTCACAGACGTAGAGCCCCCCGGTGCGAGCGTCTCCTCGCTCGCCGTCACCGAGACCACCGTCGGTGCTTCGTTGGCTTTGGTTGACAGCCCGACCGCCGCGCCGACACTCGCGCCGTTGCCGTCGGAGACGGTGACCCGAATGGTGCCGGTGGCGCCGAATGCGTCGGGAGCAGTGACCGTTCGGTTCGAGGGATCGTTGCCCTCGGCGATCTCGAAGTTGCTCTCGGTCGACCACTCGTAGCTGAGCTCGTCGCCATCCGGATCGCTGGCCGAGACGGTGATCGCCGTCGACTGACCGGGTTCGAGGGTCTCGCGATCGGCCGATATCGAGGCCACGACCGGCGTCGAATTCTCCGAATCCTCGGGTCGCAACGTGAGTTCGACACTCGTCGAAGGGTTGGACACGTCGACAATTCGAGTGGTCCGCTGAAACCCTTCCGCCGACGCCGCCACCGCGCGACGTCCCGTCTGCACTTCCTCGAACGAAAACGATCCGTCTTCAGACGTCCGAGTGCCCTGGGAGCCGATCTCGACGAGCGCTCCCGAATTGTCGCTCTGTCCCTTCAGGTCGATCGTGCCCTCGACCGTAGCTGTCTCCCCGACCCGCTTCCCCCCGGTTTCTTGACTGGGTTGACCACACGCGGCCGTCAGGAGGGGCACGGCAACGAGCGACAGCCAGCAGACGAGTTCAGCGCGAGACGATGACAGATGCATGAACACCTCGAGGCCCTTTCTGTTGCTTGAGGACGACATGTCAACTCAACGATAATTGTCGTGTCGGGAACGTATCGAGGACATCTTCGCTCGACTCCCGCATATTTCAACGAATTGCGAACACGGCGCCCTCGAGCCGCCTCCGTCATATCGACTCCGAGGACGATCTCTTTTCAAACGTCTTCAGGCGTCATTGTCGGTCTCGATGCATACGATCGTCTCATATTTTATGTCAATCTATTCTCCCCGAAGGCAATCGTACATGAATATGCTCTCTCCGTTCTCGGCCGGCGGGCCCGCCGGCCGAGCATCGAGTCGGTCGACCGCAAACGTCGTGCCACGGCGTATCCCACGGTATCCGAGCGAACCCGGGGAGAGATGGATCTCGATTTCGATCGTCTCCTGCTTGACTCTCCGGATGACTTGCATCAAAAGAGATCCGCACTTATGTCAGACATTCCTCGGAACGGTATGCGTTTCCAAGAGGATTCGATACCACTCGGAGACATCCAGCGAGACTCCCGACGGTCCGAAGACAGGGAACGATGACAGACGAGCGCACATCCAACGCGGGAAACTACGGGGACATTCTCAAGCACGGCGCTCTCGTGCGACTCGCCCAACTGGCGGCCAAACGAGCGATCCGAGGTCCCGTCACCTACATCGATACTCACGCCCGCTGCGTGCACCGTTCTTGGGACAACCCCCTGAAGTGGAAACAGCGGATCAACGCCAAGCTCGGTCGGCACTCCGCCTACACCGAGTACGTCCGGAAGGAAAAGGAGCGGCTCGACGAGGACGAACCCTACCTCTGTTCGGTCGGGCTGGCCCTCGACATCATCTCCGACCGGAACTACTACTCAGTTCTGAACGAGCCCGACGAAGAAGTGAGGTTCGAACTCCAGCAACAGGTCCGACGAGCCGGTTATCGGGCCGATTATGTGCTCGAGGACGTCTCCGAAATGGAAGATATCGAGCCCCCGCGGGGCGAAGACGAGGACGAAGACGACCACGCAGCCGGTTCGCATCTCGTCATGGCCGACCTCGCCGACCACGGACTCGATGCCTGGGATGGCATTTCGGAGGGTGTGAGCCACTTCACCGAATCCGAGACCGAAGGCATCGTCGAAGTCTTCCACGTCGACGAAGATGCCTCCGACTGGCCCGATTCGCCCACCCACTACAACGGCCCGATCGCCACCCTCCATGACAAGCCGTATCATCTGGCCGTCTACGCCACCGATCCGATGGTCGATCGCACGATTGATCAGCTCCAGAATCTCGGATGGGACTTCCATCCCGAAGGATAACTCTCCCGCCCCACCGCCCGATCGGCAGTCCGGGGCCATTGATCCATATCGGGTGGGTCCACCCCCATTCGCAGACGTGCGACGAGGCGATCAGTAATTTTTGTCTAGCGCCGTCTGCGAATCACTCCGGGCGGGGTGACATGCTTGTTTGCTCCCCTTGACAGTATCGTTGGGTGATTACATTTTCCGGCGAGCTGTATCGCGTCCCGGTCTGCCCGGGACGGAAAACACGACGTTTTCCGGTAGCTTGGATCCTCTCGGCCGCTCGAGACCGTCGCCTGCGCACGGGTGCTTCGAGCGACCGACCGCGACGTATCGTTCGCGACACGTCACATCGAGACTCCACACTCGAAAGGAGGTTGTCATGGCTACCCGCCCCCCCTTCACGACCGCGAATCCTCGTGAATGGTTCCGGAACGAGCTCCGCGACTTCTTTCGGGACATCGGACGTCTCCCCCGCTCTCGGGCGCGGAGCGCGCATCGGACGACAGGGGTCTTTCCGAAGGTCAATCTCTACGACGATGGGGAGGGATT
>JAQCND010000176.1 GCA_028274765.1 Bradymonadaceae bacterium | reverse complement strand
AGGGACTCGATCCGGCCATGCGATGGGCGGGCCCCGAAGTCCAACCCCTTCTGGATCTCCTCGAACACCCCGATGACGAGGTGACCGACCGCGTTTTGAACGTCGTCGACCGAGGGGTGGCCGGTGAAGTCCCGGGGCTCTCCGAACAGCTCTCGCGATTGATCTACAGCGACGCCGATACGCTTCTCGAGCAGGTGATCCCGCTGCTGGAGCGTGCCGGTGATTCGAGCGCCATCGATCTCCTCGAAGCATTGACCGAACACACCGACGACGAGGTTCGTGAGACAGCCGAATCGACACGTCGGCGGCTTCGCAATCGCCAGGATGTCATCGATGTCGATTACGACGAGGCCGATTCAAATCGATGACGTCTCCTGATACTGTATCCGTGAACGTCCGATCTAGTCGCTCTCGTCTACCGCAACAGCGGCGATCGTCCGATCATCACGCAAACGAGATCAGCGGCTCGCCGGAATTCATATCTCTCTCGAGGTAGTTGTGAGCCACGCAGCGCCCAGTGCCGAAAGAGACGCGCACTCGACGAGCCAGACCGTTTATATGCCCTCGAACGTGCCATTCGCTCCCCCGGCCCGGAGGGTCGAATCATACTCGAAGTCCCTTCCAATCGGACGCACGTGCTTCGCTCTATCCTCGACGTGCGAGATCGCTCCGCCGATGGGTCCATCGTCACATCGTTTGGAGAAGCACACGCCCGTATTACGCGCGCATCCCAGACGCCGCCTCTGTTGCCATATTGTTGTAAGGATGTGGAAATGACGGTATCGTACAGTCGCCAGACATTATATAGTATATGTCAATGTTCGCTCCGACTGCCTTGACACTCACTCGAGAGACCAGCTCGAGGGGATCCGATGAGCGATCGAGACGAGACGAACGCCCAAAAACTAGAAAAGGGGGAGCGCCGCCTTGACGAGTCGGAGGATGCCAGCCGCGAGGTCTCGTCCCCGAAATCGCAGTACATCGGGCGGGTACTGGACGAGCGATACAAAATTACCGATAAGATCGGACAGGGAGGGATGGGACAGGTCTTTCAGGCCAACCAACTCACCCTCAATCGAAACGTCGTTATCAAGCTGATTTCCGAGAATCAGCTCGACGATCAGATCGCTCTCCAGCGATTCGAGCGCGAAGCTCAGAGTCTCACCCGTCTCGATCACACAAACATCGTCACCGTCTACGACTTCGGACGCGAAAACGGCCGGGCCTACATCGTCATGGAGTACGTCGAGGGCCAACGGCTCGATCATTTCGTCCACAAACACGAACCGCTATCGGGCGAACTCTTCATCTCGATCGCCGGGCAGCTCTCGAATGCCGTTGGTGAAGCCCACGAGGTAGGACTCATCCACCGGGATCTCAAACCCGGCAACATCATGCTCACGCAAAAAAACGAGCGTGAGTATCTCGTCAAGATTCTCGATTTTGGACTGGCGAAACTCGTCTCCGGCGACTCCGACGTCACCCAAGACGATAAAATCGTCGGCTCGATCCCCTACCTCGCTCCCGAACAACTCACGGAGGGAGGGGCCGACGAACGAGTCGACGTCTATGCCATCGGCGTCGTCATGTACTATATGCTCACGGGTGAGAAACCCTTTCAGGGTAGCAAGGCATCGGTGTTGTTCGATCAGGTCAACACGCCGCCGCCTCCTTTCTCCGAGAAGCTCTCGACGACCGATCACATCCCGGACTTGCTCGAGCGCCTCGTGATGCGGTGTCTGCGCAAGGAACCGGGGGAGCGACTTCAAAACGCGCGAGAGGTGTTCGAACACCTCCGCGAGGCGAGCGACCATCCCAATCCGATCTCCTCCGTGTATACGAGTGCATCCTCGACCAACGTCTCGCCAGACAACGCAACGGGCGAGCGTGAATCGACGGGCCCCGAATCCCACTCCGAGAGTCAGGAGTTTTTGGGGTCCTCCCATCCTACGGGAAATCAACGGAACGAGCTTGAAACGCCGGTCGATACCTCGGTGACGGTGGACAAGTCGGCCGCGGGCTCGGAGATATC
>JAQCND010000150.1 GCA_028274765.1 Bradymonadaceae bacterium | reverse complement strand
TTGTCGTCGCCGACGATACAGGGGGCGTAGGCGTACAGATCGAGCGTGTAGGGACCGGCATGATCGTCGTCTGCTCCCTTGACGCGCAGATAGAAGTCGCGCTCCTTCTCGATGTCCGGCATCTTGGCCGTCAGGAAGGGACCCTCGCGCTTCGTCTCGGTGACGACCTCCTCCGTCTCGGCGTCGATCATCTCGAGGGTGAGATCGCTCGGCTTCGGCTTGGACTGTTTGTTTCCGTCTCCGCTCTTTCGCTTCTTGTTACGTGTTCGCGGCCGGACATCGACGAAGATCGAGTCACCCATCTCGGCTTCGACCCGGAACCAGTCCTCGTCGCCCGGACAGAGCTGGAGCTTGTTCTGTCCCGATTCCTCGAGGCGATTCGCGCGCTCCTTCGTATCGTTGTCCTCCGAATCCTCCTGGAGAGCGCGACATGGGGGATCGACCTGGACGTCGAGATCGTATTCGTATTCGAGGTTGTCGGCGGCCGAGACCCGGAGGTTCAGGGTACCCGAGGAGCCGATGGGCATGTCTCGCGTGACCTCGAAGGACTCGATCGTGCGAGTCACCGGCGGCTCGGTCTTCTCGGTTGGAGGTTCGTCCTCCTCGAGTGCGGGGCCCGTCTGGTCGCGGGCGAGTCGAGTCTCCCCGTCGGCGCCGAGAAGCGAGATCTCGAGGTCCTCGGGCCTGGGGAGGAACTCGTGGTTGGGGAGCGGTTCGTCTCGAAGCTGGCGAAACGTCGCCTCGACCGTCACGGTACTGCCCGGCATGACGTCGAGGGTGTACCAGTCGTCGTCGAGACCGCAGAGCGTCAACTCCTTCGTGGGATCGTCCTGGGACTTCTTCGAGCCCTTCTGGCCGCCCCGAGCTCCGGCGGGACCGCGGCTCCTTTGCCCTCGACGGCCTTGCTTTTGTTTCGAGCCTCGCAGTGGGGGAGCCGCCTCGGGCCCGTCGTTGTCTTCGCGGTCGTCCTCGAGTTCGCGGCAGGGCGGATAGAGCTTGCGGTACGCCAGCTCGAGGTTGTGTCGCGTCCGTTCGAGCCACTCGTCCGACGTCGCTTCCGGACGTTCGACCGCCACCTGGAGGGCCGACTCGAAGCTCGAGAGGGCCTTTTTCCATTCCTCCTGACGCGCCAGCGTCACGCCAAGATTGTAGTGGGCGTCGAACTGCCTCCCTGCGTCATCGGCCTCCAGCGCGCGGCCGAAATGGTGCCTCGCCGCCTCGTGGTTCGACTTGCCGAGCTCGGCGACGCCGCGGTTGTACTCCAACAACGGCGAGTCCGAGACCGATTCGTCCTGATCGAGCGCGTTGTAAGTGTCGAGGGCCTTGTCGTACTGCTCCTTGGCGACGAACTGATTGCCGCGCTCGACCTCCGGGTGAGCCGACCGAAGGACGTCCTGGCATCCGGGGAGGAACGCGATCAGCAACACCAGAAGTCCCAGCCACCCGCTGCCTTCGTCGCGCGTCCCGTTCGACCGGAACGACCAGCCGAGCACGCCGGAGCGGCGTTCGCCGATCACGATGCCGAGGAGCAGACACAAGAAGCCGGGCACGAGAAAGAACATGAAACGATCCTCGTAGGTCTGCTGGAGTTCGTCCTCGAATGTCGTCTTCTGCAGTTGATCGATGTATCCGACCAGCCGATCGACGGCGGAGCGCTGTCCCTGGTATTCGACGTATCGCCCCTTCGTCTCGTCGGCGATCGTTCGGAGCTGTTCGGCATCGAGCTTCGTGCGAATGAGATCGCCCCGGCGATCTCGCTTGTATCCCTCGACTTCGCCGCTGTCGTTGACGACGGGGATCTTGGCTCCCTTCTCACCACCGACACCGACGGTCACGACGTGAATACCGTGTTTGCGCGCCGTCTTCGCCGCCGAGAGGGGATCGGTTTTGTGATCCTCGCCGTCGGTGATCAGCACGATCACCTGCGTGTCGGCGCGCTCCATCTCCGAAGTCTCGGGGGATGTCTCGTCCTCATCGAGCGGCCGCCCGATCAACAGCTCCGTGGCGTCTCGCATGGCGCGCCCGATGGCCGTGCCGCCGACCGACATCTGCTGGGGGTCGAGTTGGTCGAGATAGAACCGCAGCGCGCCGTAGTCGGTCGTCAGGGGCGACTGCACGAAACTGACGGCCGTGAAGACGACCAGTCCGATGCGATCTCCGCTGAGCTTCGTGAGCGTCTCCTTGATTTCGTCGGTGGCCGCCTCGAGCCGATTGGGGGGAACGTCGCGGGCGAGCATGCTCTTGGAGAGATCGAGCGCGAAGACGACATCGACTCCCTGTCGTTCGACGGTCGTCTCGGTGCGCCCCCAGCGCGGCTCGGCCAGCGAGACGGCCAGCAGTGCCACGCCCACGGTGAGGAGACCGATCCGCCCCCAGCGCAGTGTCTGAGAGTGGTCGATCGTCATGCGGTCGATCAGCGCCGGATCGCCGATCTCGCGGCGCCGACGCCGCCGCCACATCTCGAACCACACGATGCCCACCAGCATCGGCAGCAGTACGAGCAGCCAGTACAGTTGGGACGGGTGACCTAGCGTCATGGATTCGACTTGAATGGGATTAGGGGAACGAACGGAGCACGGTGTAGCGCACCACGAACTGAAACGCGAGCAGCACGAGCGCCCAGGCGACAAAGGGCTGGAAGCGCTCGGTGCGCTGGACGCTGGAGCGATCTTTGAGCTCCGTGCGCTCGAACTGATCGAGAATTTGATGGAAGCGCTCGCGGAGCTCGCGCCCCCGAGAGGCCCGGTAGAACTCGCCTCCGGTCTCGTCGGCGATCTCCTCGAGGAGATCGGGATCGACCGGGAACTTCTGTCGACGGTACTTGGTCTTGGCATTGCCCCCGAAGAGATTGCGCACCTCGACGGGGACGAGCGCGGGCCCGTCCTCGCCGACCAGAATGGGGAAGATCTTGATGCCCTCCTCTTGGGCCATGCGAGCGGCCTGCATCGGCGAAATGTTGCCGCCACGCCGGTCGCCGTCGGTGATGAGGATGGTGATCTTCGTCTCGGCGTCGCTGTCCTTGAGACCGGCGATCGAGCGGCCCAGTGCGTTGCCAATCGCCGTGCCGCCCTCGTCGATATCTCCCAGCTCGAGTCGATCGAGCATCTCGAGAATCGTCTGATAGTCGAGCGTCAGGGGAAACTGCAGGAAGGCATCCTTGGCGAAGACGGTCATGCCGATGCGGTCGTGCTCGCGGTTGCGGATGAACGCCTCGAAGGTCGAGACCGCCTCCTCGAAGCGATTGGTCGGCCTCTCGCCCGACTGACGCATCCGACGTATCTCCCCGCGGCTGGCATCGATGGCGCGCATCGATCCCGACATGTCGAGCGCCATATAGATGTCGATCCCCTCGACCTGGAGGCGCTCGCCCTGCACCGACTGCGGGCGAGCCATCGCGACGATCACCAGCGACAGCCCCACCAACAGCAGTGCATCGATGCCCATGCGGACGTAGTACCGCCATCCGGGCGCGTGCTCCTCGAAGTTCGCCGCCGTCGAGAGGATGAAGGTTCCACGACTCCGGCGCCTCAGCCCCGGCACGAACCGAATCGCGGCGAGGACCGGAATGACACCGAGGCCCAGAAGGACCCAAGGATAGGCGAAGGTGATGTTCACGACGTCTCCTCTCGTGGATCGTCGGATGAGGAATCGTGATCGATCTCCGAGCCGAGATGATCCTCGAGTTCGGAGGGCGAGGGCGCCCAAGGCGAGTCCGTCTCGGCCGAGTCGTCGGGCTCGTCGTCGGACTCGGAGGCCCCTGCGTTCTGGGTGTCTGACTGGTCGTCGGACTCCGACTCGGTCGGGTCGGGGCCGGGCTCGGGTGTCTGTGAGGACGCGCCGTCGGCCGCGGTTGCCGATGCCTCCGCCTCGCCCCGAAAGGGCGAACGGTCATCGGGGTCGGAGGTCGGACTCGAGGCATCGTCGTCCTCCTCTCGAGAGGGCTCGTCCCCTGACCTTCCGGGCGCCCATGGCGAATCGACCGATGGGGACTCGGAGGATGGCTCTCGGCCTTTGCCATCAGATGCTTGACTCTCGTCGTGGGACGATTCGGTGGGGGAGACGGGGCTGTCCTCTTCAGCCTCGTCGGCGATTCCGACTTGCTCGTCATCGCCCCCCGTCGACGGGGCGTCGGCCTCTCGGAATTCGCTCACCTCTGGAGAGGAGATATCGTCGAGACCCGTCTCGTCTCGTTCGAGCTCCTCCATGTCGTCGATAGCCGAGTCGTCAGAGCTCGACTCGTGGTCGAGGTCCGCGAAGATGTCCTCGACGGTCGCTTCGATCTCGGCCTCGGACGTTCCCGAGCCAAACGAGGGTTCGTCGGGGGCATCGTCCGTCTCGTCGAACAGATCGTTCGTGTCATCCATCGCGTCTGTCGAGCCACTCTCGGCCGACTCGACGTCGTCGAACAGATCCGCGTCCTCCGAGTGGGCCGTCTTCTCGGTCTCGTCTGACGGGCCATTCATCTCCGCGGTCGCATCGTCGGTCGATTCGGCGTCGTCGAACAACCCCGCGGACTCCGAATCGTCCGTGTCCTCGATATCGTCTGACGCGTCGTCCGTCTCGGTCGTGTCGTCGGGAGAGTCGGGCGAAGTCGTCGAGTCGGGGCTTGCATCCTCGTCGACGTTCGAGCGCGTATCGACGGAGTCGCCCGCCGAGCGGTCTACCGAGTTCGATTCGGAGGGGGCATCGGCGCGGGCGGCTGCTTCATCGCCTTCGTTGGCGTCGTTCGAAGCAGTCGAGGCATCGGTCGAACCCTCCGTCTCGAGCGCCTCGTCCGGATCGGGCACGTCCAGATCGTCGGTCGACGTGGGGCCCTCAGAGGCGTCCTCGTCGTCGGCGTTGGTAGGGGCTCGTTGGTTCGAGATCACGTCGTCGTTCGCCTCGTCCGGCGAGGCTTCGGACTCCGTGTCGTCATCCATGCCGTCTGACGAGGACTTTTCGGGTTCCTCCTCGGCCGACTCGTCTGCCTCGGGGGACGGCGAGTCGTCTTCGGGCATCAGTTCGACCGAGCGGGTGGCTTGGACGATCGTGTACGCCTGTTCGAGCGTCGTCTCGGCTCGGTCGGTCGGGGGATGCCATCCACTGAACTTGACCATGTCGACGTGTCGGAACCACGACTCGACGTCCTCGTATTCTAGCTCGTCCGGCCAATCCGCCTGCTCGAGGCGGCCGACGATCTCGGCGGTCGTCCATTCGAGCCCCGGAAACCGACAGCGTCGACCGAGATACTCGCGCACCGCTCCGGAGACGCGGACGTAAAACACCATGATTTCGCCTTGCTCGAGATGCCTAGCCTCTTCGATGGCCTCCAGAGTCTCGAGGGCGACGACGTCGGCGGGACGTTCCTCGTCGTCCGCCGCCCGATCGACCTCTCGTCGCCGACGCCACCCGAGGAGGGCCAGCGCCGCCAGCGCGAGGCTCAGGGTGCCTCCCCCGATCCAGGCGAGGGTGTAGTCCTCGACGGGGATCGAGACGGGGGGGCGAACGTTGTAGAAGGTCGGCGCCTCCTTGTCGGCGAGCACCGAACCGATCGTGACGGTGACCGGGTCGGTCTGTAGCGTGTCGTCGGTGCCGTCAGCGCGCTCGACGCCGATCGTCAGTGACGGGAGTGTGGCTTCGCCGGCCCGAAAGACCTGGAAGGTCAGTTCGAACGTGGTCGTTCGGCGGCTCTCGTTGGTCGAGCTCTGGCGTCGCGTCTCGGTCAATTCCCAGCGAGTTCCCGGCAGGTCGGGCTCGAAACGCACTTTGGACTTGAGCGGATGCGTGACGCGGAGTCGGAGCTCCAGAGGCGTCCCGACCTTCGGGGGGTCGGGCGCCTCGAAGGACTGTTCGAGCGAGGCTCGAATCGAGTCGGCGGCCGTCTTCCGGGCCTCGGCTTCCCCGGCATCGGGGGCTTCGGTCGCCTCGACGAGATCGGGAGCGCCGAGTCCGACGAGGCCCACGACGAGGACCATCCCCGCCGTAGCACACGACATGTCCATGAGACGCATATCAGCCATGACAGTTCGGTCTCGAGGCATTCGAGCAGAGTGCGTGTGGGCCGTTCGAGGTCGTCAACGTCGATTGCGTCGCTGGAAGTATTCGACCAGAAGTTCAATGTGGTCGTCTTCCAGTGGTATTTCGAGGGCATCGAGATCGTACTTCTGGAAGAGATCGTCGCGGTACTGGCGCATCTCTCGCATCGTCGCACGATAGTCGTCGCGCACCCGCTGGCTCGAGGTGTCGACGGTGAAGACGCGGCCCGTCTCCGGATCGCGGACGGGAACCAGCCCCATGTCCGGCAATCCCTCCGGATTGCGTGCGTCGTCCTCGCCGTCGCGCTCGGTGGGATCGGCGAGCACGACGGGGACGAGGTCGTGGCGCTTGCTGACGATCTTGAGGGCATCTTCGTAGCCCTCGTCCAGAAAGTCGCTGATCAAAAAGACGATCGCCTGCTTGTCGGTCACGTGCGAGACGCGCTCGAGAGCGATGCTCACATCGGTCTCGCGTCCCCTTGCCTCGTCCCCGTCCTCCGGCCGAGCCCCGTCGGAGTGGGGGTGGCAGTCTTCGATCTCGGTGAGAACGCGCATGACGTGCTTGCGTCCCTTGTCCGGCGGCATCAACGACTCGATCGCATCGGTAAACGTCATCAGCCCGACGCGATCGTTGTTCTCGATGGCGCTGAAGGCCACTAGTGCCGCGAGCTCGGTCGCCGTATCTAACTTCGTCGCCGACAGGCTCCCGTCGCCGCGAGGATGATGGTTGCGCGTCGCGAAATTCTGGCTCGCCGAGGCATCGACCAGCAAGAAGACGGTCAGCTCTCGCTCCTCGACGTACTGTTTGACGTGGAGCTCGTTCATCCGGGCCGAGACGTTCCAATCGATGACCCGGATGTCGTCGCCCGGCTGATACTCGCGGACGCCCGTAAAATCCAGTCCCCGCCCTTTAAAAACACTCTCGTACTGACCGGCCAGCGTCTCGTCGACGGCCTCTTTAGCCACGATCTCGAGATGGCGGACGGCCTCGAGCAGTTCGTCGGAGAGCATACGTCTTCGGCCTCGGTCGGAAGGTGGATGACGGCGACATCGGGCGAGAGGGCGAGCGCGTCGACTCAGGGCACCTCGATCGTCTCCAAGATGCGATCGATGATGCGCTCCGAGGTGTACTCCTCGGCCTCGGCGACGTAGGTCAAAATGACGCGATGTCGCAACACGTCGTGGGCCACGGCCTTGATGTCCTCGGGCTGGACGTAGCCGCGCCGCTGGATGAAGGCGTGAGCGCGAGCGGTGAGATTCAGATAGATCGACGCCCGGGGGCTAGCCCCGTACTCGATGAAATCGTCCAGCTCCGAGAGCCCGTAGTCGCCCGGATTGCGAGTCGCAAAGATGATGTCGAGGATGTAATCCTTGAGCTTGTCGTCGATGTAGACGTCTCGAATCGTCTCCTGAGCCTCGAGCAGTTGGCGCGGCTCCGCGACCTGGTCGAGTTCGATGGGGTCGGTCGACTGCGTCATCCGCTCCATGATCGTCCGCTCCTCGTCTTTGGTCGGATAGCCGACCTGGGTCTTGAGCATGAAGCGGTCGACCTGCGCTTCGGGGAGCGGATAGGTCCCCTCCTGTTCGATCGGGTTCTGGGTCGCCAGCACCAGGAAGGGTTCGGGCAGCTCGTAGCTCGTCTCCCCGATCGTCACCTGCTTTTCCTGCATTGCCTCCAGCAGAGCCGACTGGACTTTGGCCGGGGCGCGATTGATCTCGTCGGCCAGCAGGACGTTCGTAAAGACCGGACCCTTGCGCGGGACGAACTCGCGATCTTTCTGATCGAACACCATCGTTCCGATCAGATCGGCCGGCAGCAGATCCGGCGTGAACTGAATGCGCTGAAAGTCGAGATTGATGCAGTCGGCCAGTGAACTCACCGTCAGGGTCTTGGCCAGGCCGGGCACGCCCTGGATGAGGACATGTCCGCCGGTCAAAAGCCCCGTCATCAGGCGCTCGATCAGCATCTTTTGGCCGACGATAACCTTTTCGAGTTCGTTCTCAATGCGGTCGACAAAGGCACTTCGCTCGCGAATGAGGGCGTTGAGTTCATCCAGATCGGTCGTCATGATACTCCAGTGGCGTCAGTCAATCGGGAAGCGAACCTTTGGCGAGGTGATCGGCTCGTTCGTTGAGGACCTCGCCGGCGTGCGCTTCCACTTTGCAGAGTTCCAGATCCTCGAACATCTCGATCAGATCGCGAATCCCCAGAATCAAATCGCGGTTGGCGTTGGCCTCCCAACCGTCGACGAGGACACCGATGGCATACCGGCTGTCGGTGTGGAGCTCGACGGGACGACTCCGATCGGTGACCGCGCGCAGGGCCGCCTCGATGGCCGTCAGCTCGGCAATGTTGTTGGTGCCATCGCCCAGAAATCCGGCCATCTCCAGGTAGGCGCCGTCGTGGCGCAGCACGACGCCGAATCCACACGGTCCCGGATTACCCGCGCACGCCCCGTCGGTGTGAATCTCGACGACGCCCGAGGAGGGCGGATCGAGATCGCTGGCGTCCGCCGGCGGCTGAGGCGAGACCTCGAGCCGGCCCTGGACGGCGGCGAGTTCGGGACGCTCGAAGACGTCGGTCGAGCTGGACGCCTCCTCTCGGTCGCGACGATCGCGCTCCTCGAGTTCGGCGATCCCCTGGTCTTTGAGCCTCGCCTCCCAGTCGTCGAGGGCCTGTTCGCGGGCCTCGAGGGCTCGTTCGCGCTCGTCGAGCTCCTGTTCGCGCGCCTCGAGCTGCTCGCGCCACGTCTGCTCGGCCTCCCGTTCGGTGTCGGCGATGTTGTCGGGATGGGCGTGGTAGGTCTTGGCCTTGGCTTCGTTGTCGTAACGCATTGGGACGCGCTCGTCTTCGAGATCGTAGTCCCCGTCGTCATCGAGGCGCACCCAGACTTGATCACCTTTGAAATAGCGTTGTTCCCAGGGCACGTCGGTATCCGTCGTCGTGGAGAGATCGTTACTGCTGTCGTTCGAGCGAGCGCGAGAAGTTCTTCAGCCAGAAGGCGCCCTCCTGGTCGCCGCGCTTTCGGCGGATGTCGATCAAATGATCGTAGAGCTCGGCGATTTGGCTTCCACTCCCGGTCGCACTCCGCATGGCGCGGCGCGTATATCGCTCGGCTCGCCGCAGGTCGCCCCGTCTGTACAACAACCAACCGAACGTGTCGATGTAACTCGACTGTCGACTTCCGCTGGCGGCCATCGCCCGGCGCACGAGGTCGAAGCCCTCCTCGATGTGGCGGTTGCTCGTCGAGTAGGTGTAGGCGAGATTGTTCAGGTAGACGGGCAGCGTATCGCCGGTCGGATTCTGGATCTGCTCGCGCCGGATGCCTTGGCGATAGAGCTCGAAGGCCCGTTCGCTCATCCCGGCCTTCTCGTAGAGCGTCGACAACTGGGGCAGCATGTCGTCGGCGATGATCCCGTCGCCCGCGGCCACTCGAGGGAAATGTTCGGCCAGAAACTCGACGCCTCGCCGGGCGTGTCCGCTGTCGATGTAGGTCGAGAGCGCCAACTGGAGCGGCAGGAGCGTGCCGAACTCCACCGAGTTGGGCGTCCGTGCCAGTCGAAGGAGATACCGATTGGCCAGATCGGGCCGGTCGGCAGCTAGCGCCGATCGTCCCGCATCGGCCAGCGCCCGGAGCCGATTGATGCCGGCCTCGAGGCCGCGCTCGAGGTCGCTGCGTCCCGCTTCGATCGACCCGAGCGCCAGCTGGGCGAGTCCGCGGCTCAGATAGGCGTCGGGCCGGTCGCCGTCCGATGAGATGGCGCGATCGGCATATCGACGGGCGAACTTGTGATGACTACGGTCATAGAGAACGCGGGCGATCTCGACGGCTCGCTCCGCCGGGTTGGGCGAGCGTTCAAGAGCCCGATCCAGGAGGCGTTGGGCGCGGTCGTCCTGATCGAGCTCCAGATGGGCGTACCCGAGATAGGCGAGTGCTTCGGCGCTCAGCGATTCGCGCGACTCTTCTCCACTCGACCGGTCGACGAGGTTCAGACTCTCGACGTGGAAAGCATTGGTGTCGAGGAATTCGAGCACGCGTTCGATGGCCCGCGACTCGTAGTCGACGGCCTCGAGATACGTCTTCAACACCGATCGGCCCTGCTCGACGTCGCCGGCTCGAAAGGCCAGTTTGGCCTCCAGGAGACGTCCCTTCAGAGCGGCCGGATAGGTTTCGCGATAGGGGGCGAGCATGCGAGACGACAACTGCCGTCCCTGACGATCGGCTTGCTCAGCGACCTGTCGGCGGAGATCGGTCAGTGGACTGTTGCCGATGCGCAGGAAGCGCTCGACGAACGTCTCGACTCGATCGATCTCGCCCGATGTCCGGACGGCGTCGAGCGCCTTGGCGACGCGGCTTTGCGTGGGGGACCGTCGAGCCGCCGAAACCGTCGATTCGACCCCTCGCCTGTCGAGCCCGAGGTCCAGCAGCGTGCGACCGATCTCGAGTTCGGCGCCGAGCGTATTCGAGACGTGCTTTCGGTAGGTCTCGGCGATCCGAGAGATGCGCGACTCGCGCCCGGAGGCCCGTGCGTTCTGCATCAGAAAACGAGCCGACTTCTCGACCGTCTCGGGATTGGAGGCGGTCAGGCCGGGCCGGGCCGTCTCGGCCGCTCGATCGTAGTGACCATTGATCATGAGAATACGAGCCAGCTGAAGCCGGCGCTCACGTCTCCGGGCGGGGGAGGAGGTGGCATCGAGCAGGGAGTCGACATGCGTTCCGGCCTCCTCCGACGAGTGGGTGGCGTCGAGATGGAGTTGAAAGTTGCGAATATCTTTGCGGTCGGCCATCTCGTCGGGCAGCGACTCGAGCGCCGCCTGCACTTCCGCCTCGTATCCTTCGGCGGCGAGAGCTTCGAGCGCCGAGACGAGCGTCGTCTCCCCTTCGGCGGACTCGCCGCCGGGTTGAGCGGCATCGGAGCGGATCTCGTTGGAGGTGGGACGGGTCAAGGGCTGGAGATGCCCGAGCGCTTCTTCGATGCGCCCCTCGGCCAGAAGCGCGTGCATGAGCAGTCGTGTGGCCGAGGCCGTAAATCGGCGATCGAGCGACCACATCTTCAGCAAATCACGAAAGGACTCGCCGCGGCCGAGCAGCTCGTAGCGCATCCCGATGTGCCGGATGAGGGGCTCGCGCCGGTCGTCGGGAATCTGCGAGAGGTCGTGCTGAAAGAGCTGTCGGGCACGTTCGGGGCGATCGAGGAGGAGATACGTCTGGGCGAGCATGGGCGCGAAAAATCGCTCCCCGCGCTGGCGCGACGAGCGCAAATAGAGAACGCCATTGTCGTAGTCGCCCTGACGGATGAAAAATTCGCCGATCCGCATGCGCAGGTTGAACGAATCGTCGCTCCGTCGACGGTCGAGCAGGGGATCGACGATGGACTTGAGCCCCTCCAGCCCCCGGATCCGGGTAAAGACGGTGGGGTTTTGGAGGACGGCCCGTGCGGCCGACGAGGGACTGCCCGTCTCCAGATCTTGTTCGATGACCTGGGCCGCTCGCTTGCGGTATCCCTGTGAGACCAGCAGTCCGACGACGTCGGTCAGTGGAAGACTCGACGACTGAAGGCGTTCGATCAATCGCTCGGCTCGCCCCGGGTCCGCCGTCGAGAGGGTGTTGCGGGCCAGCGTCTTCAAGAAGAACGACTGCTTGCTCGAGGTGTTCTCGAGCGCCGCCCGGGCTAGTTCGGTGGCCTTCTCGAATCGACCGATGCGCGTCAGAGCTTTGATCTGAGTCTCCCGGATGTCGGCATGCTTGCTGTCGGTCTCCGTCCGGTCGAGGGCTTCTCGAAAGTCGCGGCGTCCGGCCTCGAGTTCCCCCGAGAGGAGTCGAAATCGTCCGCGATGCTCGAAGGGCTTGAAGTCGCCCGGGGCGGCTTCGGTCGCCTGATGATAGGCTTGAAGCGCCCCATCGGGACGCCCGTGTTGCTCGTAGAAATCTCCCACTTTCAGCCAGACGGCAGCCGTATAGGGATTCTCGGAGGCGTGCTGTCGAAACGCCTCGCGCGCCTTCTCGAGCTGACCGGCTCGAAAGAGGTTCTTGCCCCATTTGAAGCCCATGACCTCGCCTTGAAACTCGCGGATCCGCTCGATCTGACTGGCGGCCTCTTCATAGAGCCCCCGCTTGGCGAGCAGTCGCACGGCGAGCTTGCGTGCCTTCGACGGATTGGAAGCGCGACCGAGATACTGGCTGACGATCGAGGAGATCGCCTCCGTACGGCCCGTCTTGAGATAGACGTCCGTCAGTTTAACGAAGGCCGCCTGGACCGTGTCCTCGTCCTCGGATTCGAACATGCGCCGCAGGAAGGGTTCGACCTGATCGTAGAGTTCGAACTCCATCATGAAGTCGGCGATCTTCTCGGCGTCATCGATCGTCCGACCCTGCTGACGATAGTAGCTCTTCAACATGTCGACCCCCTCCTCGGTTCGGCCCAGATGGAGGAGGCTCTGTCCGAGATGCAGCGACAGCACCGTCCCCTCGTCGGATTCTCGTTGCAGTCGCTCGTATGCTCGAGCTGCGATCGACCACATCTTCATGTGCCGCATCGAGACCGCGAACTTCCGGAGTTCGTGGTAGCTGGGATCGGCCTGCTCGAGATATCTGTCGTAATACGACCGGGCTCGTTCGCGCGCCTCGTCCGAAGGAGGTCGACTGATGCCCCCCTGCCGGAATCGCGACCGCGTCGACTGAGCCTTCAGATAGGCATCTCCGACCAGGCGATAGAGTCTCGGGTCGGGATCGTCCTCGAGCCAGTGCTGATAGAACGCCAGCACGAGTTCGGCCCGTCCACTCTGCTCGAACCAGCTCGAGATAGTGCGGAGTGGCTCGATGGTCGAATCGTCGCGCTCGACGTACCGACGCCAGAGCTGAAAGGCGGCATCGACCCGTCCCTGTTCGAGATACGCCAGTCCGAGTTGCTTGTAGTGAGAGAGCAAATCGGGTTCGAGTTCGATCAGTTCCTCGAGCGTCGCGATGGTCTCGTCGGTCTGGGAGGTCGCCTGATAGCGGGTCAGGGCGCTGCGGAGGGCTTTGGCCCGATTGTCGGCGGCGTCGACATAGCGATCGAGCGCCTTTTTCATGTCGACTCCACGACGCTGCTGTTTGTAGATATCGGCGATCTTGAGCCATGCCTCGACGACGCCGCGCTCGGCAGCGTTCTCAAAATAAGAGAGAGCCTGGCGGCGCTTGTCGCGGCGCAGGAGTCGTTCGCCCACGAGCTGGTAGTCCTTGGCCTGCTCGCCCCTCGCCTCGATCCAGGTGCGGTACGCCTCGTGGATGCGTTCGGGCTTGTCCCACTTGCGATAGAGTTTGGCGAGTCGATCGGCGACGACGAGGTTGGTCGGCGAGGCAGACTGGATCGTCTCGAGCACGTCTTCGGCATCGCTGTAGAGTTTGTGTTCGATGTACAGCGAGGCGACCTCGAGCAGCTTCTCTCGTCCCTCGTCTTCGTGCCGACGGACAAACTGCTGGAGGGTCGAGCGGAGTTGGTCGATGCGGCCGAGCTGAGCGTAGACTCGAGCGAGCTCGAGCCGGACCTCCGCTCGAGCCGGAGACTCGGCCAGCACGCGCTCGTAGTAGTGCTGAGCGAGATCGTAGTTACGCCGACGCTTCGCCCACTGAGCGGTCTGTTCGAGAGCCGAGACGGGATTGTTACTCTCGTCGACGTATTGCTCGAGAACATCCTCGACGCGGCTGGGTCTGGATTCCACCGCGTAGTATTCGGCGAGCTGGGAGGCGATCTGCCAGTTCGACGTTCCCCCCTCGAGCGTCTCCTGGAGAATCTCGGCCGCAAATGCGCTCTCGTCGGCTTCACGAGCCACGTCGGCGGCTTTGATATAGATGTCTGCTGCCAGCGGGAGGTCCTGGAGCTGACGCATGTCGTCGAGATAGGCGCGGACCTGCTGGCGAGCCGGCGACGTACGCCCGATGTCGAACTGCGTGCGAGCCAGTCGGAGCCGGAGCCTCGCCCGTCGGAGTGAGGCTCCATCCTGCATGGTCTGGATCGCCTTCCGATAGAACTGCGTCGTCACGCGTGGCGCTCCGTTCGAGGCCGCCGTCTCGGCCACGCGCTCGAATCGGTCGGTCATCGAGGTCTCTTCGACTCGTTCGACGTAGGTTTCGAACGCCTCGATCGCCTCCTCGCGCCGATTCAACTTCAACAGCAATCGGCCGCGCTCCAAGGCATACGTCCCCGCGTCGGGGGTCGCCTCGGCGAGCGTCTCGTACATGTTGGCAGCCTCGGCATACGCGCCGCGTTCGCTCCGGTTTTCGGCCACTTTTTCCCGAGCGCGACGCATGTCGTCGGAGCCCACCTTCGAGTGATCGGGGGCGATCTCCTGAAGTTCGAGTCGCAGCTCGAGGGCCATCTCGAACTGCCGCGCTGCATCTGCCGCCCCAATCGCCTCCTCCAGCGTCTGGCGATACGTCTCGTTCGAGACACGTCCCGCGTCGACGACTCCGACTTTGCGCCAGACCTCGACGGTATCTCGAGGACGCTCAAGTCTTCGGTAGATCCGGCCCAGGAGAGCCGCCCCTTCGACTCGAGTCGAGGGGGCTTCGCGAGCGGTTTCGGCGTGCGAGATGGCCTCGCGATACGCCTCGTCTCGCACCAACACGCGGGCCATCAGAAGATTCAACTGGGGATCGTTGGGAGCGCGCTCGAGTGCCCGCTCGACCTCTCGTTGGGCGGCTTCGTATTCACCATTGTCATAGAGGGTCGCTCCTCGTTCGTACGGAGACATACAGGCCGTTCCCCCGATCCAGACGAGACCGACGAGCATCCACGGAGCGAGGGTCCGCATCCAGTTGCATCTCGAAGGAAGGAGAGAGCGCAAATGCAATCCTCGAATCATCATGAAGTCGACAGGCGAGGGAGAGCGTCGAGTGCGTCGTGGGCTCCGTCATTATGCGGGACGGTTCGCCGTTGACAACCTCCATTGTCGACGCCACCGCGGGGGAGCGAGGGGGGCGACAACATCGAGAGGGTATCGAGTCCGAGTGGCCGCACACCCGATGGAACGTCCCCCTCGGGGTGTTTAATCCGACGCCTTCAGTCGCATGACAACCGGACGTCAGCGGGACACTCGATCGACATCATCGAACCCCCTCGACATCCGGTGGCCTCCGGTGTCGCCCACGGGCATGGTTTCTCCCATGCCCGTCCGTTTCAAACTGAAGGAGTCACCGTGTCTACGCCCTTCTTTGTTTCAAGCCCCCCCACGAACCTGGCGTACGAAAAGGCTAGTATCCAGAAGGCTCGAGAGCCCGTCTCCCCTCTGAAAGGGGATGAGCCAAGGAACGGCCGCGAGGTTTACTCTCGAAATGACGACCTCTAAAGTACGAGCGATTGTGCGAATGACGTCCCCACGAGGTATGACCATGAACCATCATCTGACCATTGGACTCCGAAGTCTGCTGTCTCTCGGATTCGTGTTGTGGGTCGGGGCCTGCGACAACGAGCTCTCCGACCAGGAACTGATCGAGCGTTCCCGTCACGCCCAGGAACATCAATCTTCGTCCGAGACGTCTCCTTCGTCCGAGTCGAATGCCTCCGAGGCGGAAAAAGAGCAAGCACGAGCGAGACGCGAGGAGCGTTCGACCGCCTCCGAAAAAGACGAGGCCTCCGCCGACACCGGACTCGCGTCCTCTTCGAAAACCGCTTCGGCCGACACCTCGTCTCGACAGGCCGAATCAATTGGCCCGGAGGGCGATGTCTCCTCCCAACCAGAGGGGCTGTACGATCACCCCGGATTCTGCACCTACACCGTGCGACAGGCCCTCGGGGCGGGCTCGAATCTCATCAGTTCGCTGTCGGGGCGCCTGCAGCTCGACGATCGAGGGCGAGTCGAGACGGTCAAAACGAGCACGGCCTTCCCCAATACCGAGCCAGAAGTGATGAACCGGTACGAAGTCGTCTCGTACGGGGATGCTCTCGTCGAACTGGTCAACTACATGTCTCCCGAGAGTGCCGGGCGGACTCGCATCGAGGTGTCGTCAGATCACAACCTCGCGACGCTGCGACAGGATACTTCGGGAGACGGTTCGTACGACAAACAGTCGCTCTTCGTGTACGGAGGGGCGCCCACCGATGTGTTGGTCAGTGGTACGGCTTACATGTTGAGCAAGAATCGAGATTCGATGCGAGATGCCTTCGAGATGACGTACGACGATCAAGGGCGCGTCGTTTCGGCCCGACAAGTCCGGGGCGACAAATCGGGTCGAACCTTCGAGTTCTCGTACGCGAATGGTTATTTCGAGCGTGCCGTCGAAACCGACGCCAACGGCACGCAAACCGGCTTCTGGAAGGTCGAGTTCGACGATCGAGGACGCCCCACCAAAATCAAGAAGAGACTCGGGGTCGTCGACGAGTTCAACGCCATCGAATCGTTCGATTACAAGTGTGACTGAGGGGCCCGTCGAGGATGGGTCGGGCATTGAGCGCCGCTCCGTGTCATAGCATCTATCTCACGGCTCCCGGCGATCTCACTCTCTCGCTCCGGGTTCTCCCGCCCCATGTCGCCCGGAACTCGTATCGGAGCCAGAGCATCTCCGAGCTGACCGCCGACTCTCGGGTCGACGTCGTGTCG
>JAQCND010000125.1 GCA_028274765.1 Bradymonadaceae bacterium | reverse complement strand
TTCACGATTCGTTCCGTGTTATGCCACCTCCATCCTCCCGCCAGGGCGTCGCTGAAGCCACGTGCCAGCAGGGATGCTCACGTCGAGGACGTCTCGAGGCGCTCCGAACCGATATCGAGTCGATCCGGAAGGCCCGGCTTCGGAGCGCCGGCATCCTTGCCGGCATCGAAGGCGGAAACCTCCCCAGGGCGATCGCATGAGAGGTATAAGCCACACATTCACGATTCGTTCCGTGTTATGCCACCTCCATCCTCCCGCCAGGGCGTCGCTGAAGCCACGTGCCAGCAGGGATGCTGGCGCTCCGAACCGATATCGAGTCGATCCGGAAGGCCCGGCTTCGGAGCGCCCCTGTACGTCCTCCGGAAGTGGGCTTCCAGCCGGCTCACGCTCGCAGTGGGGAATGCCTTATGCGATCGCCCTGGGCGAAAGGGGACGATTCATTGCGTCCGTCTCTCAATCTCGATATCGTGTCTCACGATGATGGTGCGTCTCCGTATGTTGACTCCTCTCAGAGAGTTACGATGTTTCGATACACTTCGTTGATACTGTCACTCGGGCTCCTCGCCTCGGCCTGTGTTACCGATCAGGATCCCGGTTCGGACGAAAACGCTCCCGGGTTTCGCTGGGATGCGTCCACGTCTCCCCCAGATACGGGCGTCTCTAGCACGCAAGACAGTCAGATCTCGTCCGATGGGACGAGTGACGAGGCCCGGCGGGGGGATGGGGGCGAGGCTTCGCGACGAGACGGGGCACAGCCCTCCCTCAAACCCTTCGAGCCGACGTGGGGCGTCACCCAGTCGGGGCCATACGAGGTGGGGTATCGGACGTTCGAGGTGACCTATCAGGCCGAGGCCGACGACTCCGACGAGCCTCGCACGCTCGACGTCTCCCTGTGGTATCCCACGACCGAGGACCCCGAGGGCCGAGGGCCGCGCTACGGAGGTATCAAGCGGCGCTCCCGGGTCGAAGAAGAGGCTCGAGTGGCCCCACTCACCTCCATGCCTCTGCTCGTTTTCTCACACGGCAACGGAGGCATCGCCGAACAAAACTACTTTCAGACCGAATTTTTCGCCAGCCATGGCTGGGTCGTCGTCGCCCCCGACCATACGGGCAACACCTTCGCGGCCGGCACCGACATCAACTACCAGGCTGGCGTCTATCGACCTCAAGACATCGAGGCCGTCCTCGATCGCGTCACGGCTCTCCCTGAAGACGATCCTCTTCACGGTCGGCTCTCCGATCGAATCGCCATGAGTGGTCACAGTTTCGGGGGCTACACGACGCTGGCCAACACGGGGGCCGATTACGCAGTCCAGAAACTCGAGAAGGCCTGCGAGAAGGGGAATTTGAACCGACAGAACCTCTGCGAGGTGTATACGCAGTCCGACACGATCGAGGCCTTCGAGGATGGATTCCTCGACGAACGCATCGACGTCGCTATTCCACAGACTCCGGGAGGAGCTGCTGTCTTCCGAGAGGGACTCGAGCAGCTCGAGGTCCCCACGCTCTTGATGACGGGTGACAAGGACCGGACGCTTCCCAACCGCATCGAGGGCGACCGCATCTGGAATTTCATGAAGGGCGAGGAACACCGACGCCTGAATGTCCTCCGGGGCGGTCACTTTACGTTCTCGAACATGTGCGATTTATTCGGCTCGATCGATCGCGTCGAGAAGGATGGATGCGGCGAGGGTTTTGTCGATCCCGATCTCGCCCAGAAGGTGATCAACATCTATTCGCTGGCCTTCGCCCGCGTCCATCTCTTCGACGCCTCCTCCCGGACTCGAGCCATCGTCGACGGGGAGCGCACGCCCCGGGGACGGGAGACGTTCGAATACAGAGTGGGCGCCGAATGAGCGGCGAGGCGCCGATCACCCACCGGGCCCCGGAAGATCGAGGCGATCGATGATCAGCTTCAGATCGTCCCAGGTCTTGGGCTTCATGCTCCCGTTGCGCAACAGATACGCGGGGTGGTAGGTCGGCATGACGTCGATGCCCTCGTAGTCCTGCCACGTCCCCCGGAGTTCACCGATGCCACGGCTAGTCTCGAGCAGATTCTGAGTGGCCGGACGACCGAGGGTGCAGATGACGTCCGGCTGGATGATCTCGAGCTGTTTGTGCAAAAAGGGGATACAGGCGTCGACTTCGTTGGGGTTGGGATCGCGATTGTCCGGGGGGCGAGATTTGAGCACGTTGCAGATGTAGGTGTCTCCGCGCTCCAGCCCCATCGCCCGGATCATCTTGTCGAGAAGCGTGCCAGCCTTGCCGACAAAGGGACGTCCCTGCTGATCCTCGTGATAGCCCGGTGCCTCTCCGACGAAGACGAGTTCCGCCTCGGGGTTGCCTTCGCCGAAGACGAGGTTGGTCCGGTCCTCTCCGAGCGGACATCGCTGACAGTCCCCCATGTAGTTGCGGAGCCATGTGAGCTTCTCGGCGTTGGTCTGCGGTGTCTCCGACATGGTGTCCTCCTGCTGAGACGTCGACGAGCGACGCGAGTTGGCGGCGTCCGACGTCTCGCGTGATGCGGTCGTGTCGTGGTCACTCTGGGAGGAGTTGTCGGCCCGCGCACTCTGTTCGGGGGAACGATAGCTTCCCAGATCACTCCACGGCCTGGGCTCGTCGTCCTCCTCCGTATCGGACTCGGAAGTGGGGGGCGCCTCCGCCTGCGACTCCGAGGTTGCTTCGTCGTCATCGTCGATCAGCGCGGAGCGCATCTGCTTGCGCTTGGCTTCCCGATACGCCTCGAGCTTGGCTTCGAAGGCCTCGCGCGCCTCCTGCGACGCCGGAAGACTTCCCATGGCGTCGGCGTCGCCCTGGGCCTCGAGCGTCCGCCGAAGCTGACGGACGATTTCGTACAATTGCTCTCGCTTGCTCGTCATGACCTTCCGGGGGCCTGAGACAAAGCGGATCTTCGGTGCATTAGGCTCTCGCCTCGTCGAGTTCGAGGGCACGCTTCCAGATCTCGGCGGCGAGGTCTTCCTTCGAGATGGGACCGTACGAGGTGACGTTCTCTCGGGTCAAGAGATGTGCCTCTACGGCGTCGGCCCCAAAGGCGGAATTATCGCCTCCGATCCGGTTGGCGACGATCAAGTGGGCTCCTTTTCGGCGGAGTTTGTCTCGCCCCTTGTCGACGAGGTCGTCGGTCTCGGCGGCAAACCCCACCAGCAGCGGCCCCTCCTCACCGTCGCCGGAATTGGGGCCGAAGCGCTCCCCCAGCTCCGACAGAATGTCGGGATTGCGGACGAGCTCGATCTCGGCCTCCATCTCCTCTTTGCGGAGTTTCGTCCGACTCGCGTCGCGAGGTCGCCAGTCGCAGACCGCGGCTGCCTTGCAGATCATGTCGACCTCGTCGGCGCGCATCATGACGGCTTCGTGCATCTCCCGTCCACTCGCGACCGGGACGATGTCAATATCGTTGGGGGGATCGAGATCGGTCGGCCCCGTCACGAGCGTCACCGACGCTCCGAGACGTCGAGCGGCACGAGCGGCGGCGTTCCCCATCCGCCCCGTCGAGGGGTTGGTCAGCAGTCTCGCCGGATCGAGGTGTTCACGCGTCGGGCCCGCCGTGACGAGGACGTCGGTGCCCGCCAGTCGGTCGGGCGTGGCGGCGGCTGCAGCCTCCTCGACCAGCACGGGCGGATCGGGCATGCGTCCCGCGCCAACCTCCTTGCAGGCCAGCTCGCCGGAATCGGGCGCAACTACTCGATAGCCGGCCTCTTCGACGAGGATCTCGACGTTGCGCTGGGTCATCGGATGCGACCACATCTTCGTGTTCATCGAGGGGGCCACCACCACGGGCGCTTCGGTCGCCAGCACGATCGTCGTCAGCAGATCGTCGGCCATTCCGTGGGCCAATCGGGCCATGGCATCGGCTGTGGCGGGAGCGATCAGGACGACGTCCGCCCAGCGAGCGAGTTCGATATGGCCGATCTCGTCTTCCCAGGTGGCATCGAAGACCTCCGTGCCGACCGGATGTTCGGTGAGAACCTGGAGCGTCATCGGCTGGACGAACTCCCGAGCCCCCTCGGTCATGACGGCGCGCACCTCGTCGTCTCGTTTGACGAACCGTCGGGCGATCGCCGGGGCCTTGTAGGCGGCGATGCCTCCCGTGACACCGAGCAAGACATTCATGACTCCTCCCGTCGATCATCGATCAATTCGAGGTAGCGAAGCAGATGATAGAGCAGATAGCCGGTCGCGCCCCAGATGATGTGCGCGTCGTATTCGAAAAAGTGGACGGGGAAGGTGTCGCCGTCGAACGAGCGCGTTTCGATGCGATGGAGCTCCGGATCGGCGAGTCCCTCGAGGGGCGCCTCGAAGATGGTCTCGATCTCACTCACTTCCGGGACGAGCTCGTAGGGCATCTCGAAGGAGCCGACGTACGCGACGATGTGAAAGCCCGTGACCGTGGGCATCTCGGCGAGGACGCCGAAGACGTTCACATCCCGAGGAGAGAGCGCGATCTCCTCGCCGGCCTCCCGGAGGGCCGTCGCCTGTCGCGTTGCGTCGCTCTCCTCCGAGCGTCCCCCCGGAAAGCTGACTTCGCCGGAGTGCTGGTCGAGCCCGTCGGCCCGCTCGGTAAAAATGGCGTGCCACGCGCCATCCCGCACGAAGAGGGGAATTAGCACCGAGGCCTCGTCGAGATCCCATCGATCGAGGTGGTCATGACCATACCAGACGTGGGCGGGCTCGTCGCCGAGCTCCGCGAGTTGCTGGCGGATGCACTCCGAGTCCAGGGGCTGCGACATCGTCAGACCTCGACGTCAAAGACTTGCCGACCGTTTTCCTCGCGATTGAAGGCCACGTCGACGACATTCAAGGAGAGCTTTCGCATGCGTCCCCGCTGCGGGGTCCGCACGTGGATGTATTCGTCTTCCTCGACCTTGATGACGCGACATCGTCCCAGGTCGGGATGATCCAGAATGTCCCCGGCCTCGATCATCGGCGAGTCCAGATCCATGTCGCCGTAGATGTCCTCGACGTCCTGCTCGTCGTCTTCGGGACTCGAGGTGGAGGTCGGAGACGGGCCGGGACTGCTCGAGGGGCGTGCGTCGTCGGGTCGGGGTTGACTCGACGACGGGGCCTCGGCCGACTGGGGCTCTTCGTTGGCGACGTCGCCCCACGTCATGGCCTTGCCGTCGACGGTCTCCGGGTCGTCATCCGTGGCAGGAGCCTGTTCGGACTCATCGGACGACGACTCGGGCTCCTCTCGCCGAATGGCATTGAGGGCGAGGCGACCGGTCTTCTGGTCGAGCTGGCGTTCGAACTCGAGATCGTCGAAGACCTCCAGGGTGAATTCGAGTTCCACCACTCGTCCGGAGCGAAGCTGCCCCGTGATCACCTGGGGCCCGGCCGGTCCCTCGGTCGAGAGGACCGTCTCCAATCGAGCCACGATCTGGTTGCCGAGCGTCGAGATGTTGCCGTTGAGCTGCACGACGTCAAAAGTAGCTTCGCCCTCGAAGACGGGTTCATAATCTCCGGTATCCTCCTCGAACCGGACGACTTCGGCGCGATCGAGACGTCCGATCGCTCGGATTTGGGCTGCCTGAATGTCGTGTTCGTCACAGAAATCGGTCAGAGTGGAGACACATTCGTCTCCGGAGTCGAGTTGGCCAACGATGCTTCGCGTTCGGGTTGATTCTTGGACAATCATATGGGTTGGTCGTATGCCTCTTCGGGCCTTGAGGGAGATTCGGATGTGTGGTCGTCTGCATCATCTGAGTCGTTGAAATCGTCCGATGTTTGAGAATCCTCCGACGGATCGGACGACGATGAGTCGTTCTGAGCGTCGGTCGAGCTCGACTCTGTATCACTATCTGCCTCCGATGCGAGCTCTCCGGCGTCGGAGGCATCACCGGTGGTCTTTTTGCGCTCCGCCTCGAGGCGTTTGCGTTCGGCCTCCATGCGCTCGCGCTCCGCTTCGAGTTCCTCTTGCCGGGCCTCGAGCTCTTCGCGTTCCGAGCGCAGTCGACGGCGTCGTCGTTCAGCCTCTTCGAGCTCGTCGCGCAACTGCTCGGTCGTCTCGCGGAGCTCCTTGCGTTCGGCCTTGTGCTGCTCGATCTCGGCGCGGAGGCGTTCGCGCTCCTCGCGCATGTCCTCCTGGCGATCTTGGATCTGTTGGCGTTCGGCCTCGAGCTGCTCTTGGCGTTCTTCGAGCTCCTCGCGCTCGGATTCGAGTTCCTCGCGTTCGGCCTCGAGTTCCTCCTGGCGCTCCTCCATCTCTTCGCGGGCCGACTGCATCTTGCGTCGGCGTTCTTCGGCGAATCGAAGTTCTTCGAGCAAGGTCTCGCGCTCGAGCTTGAGTTCCTCGCGCTCGGCCTCGTGTTGGGCAATTTCTTCTTCGAGGTCCGCGCGCTCCTTGGACATCTCGAGGCGGCGATCCTCGATGCGTTCGCGCTCCTCCTGGAGGCGTTCGCGCACCTCGTCGATCTCTTCTTCGCGCTGCTGAGCCGAGTCGGCGGGGCCGTACACCTCTTCTCGATCCCAGGACTCGAGAATGGAACGGACGGCCAGGTGCGTATTCAAAAAGAAGTTTTCTTCGCCGATCAAATCTTGCAATCCCGAGCGCCGGATGATGCCGCGCACGGGTCCTTTGGCACCGACGATGTAGAAGCCGATGTCTCGCTCGGACAACTCCTCGACGACTTCCTTGAGTGCGGCGGTTGCGGTGGTATCGAGGTCGTTGACGCCGCTCGTGTCGATGATCAATGCCCGCATGTCCGCGTCGTCGGCTTCCGTGAGCAGCTCCTCTTTGAGCACCTTGGCGTTGGCGAAGGCGAATCGCGAGTCGATACGCATGATGTGGATCCCCGAAATCCCCTCGGTCTCGGGATTGCGTTCGAGGTCGCGGAACTCCTGAGTCCCGGGGACGTGGCCCAGTTCGGCGACGTTGGGCCGGCTCAAATCGTACAGGACGACGACGATCGAGGCGCCGACGCCGATGAGAATCCCCTGCTGGATGCCGATGCCGATGGTCGCGAGAAACGTCAGCAGCGCAACCGTGCCATCGATCCAGCGGGTCTCGAGCAGATACTTCAGCTCCGGCACATCGATCATGCCGACGCAGGCAACCATGATGATGGCGGCCAGCGCCGTCGTGGGCAGATACTGAAAGAGGGGCGTCAAAAAGAGCAGGGCGATCAACACCAGCACCGAGGCGATCACGTTGGTCATCGGCGTGTTGGCGCCGGCCTGATCGTTGACGGCACTCCGCGAGAAACTCCCCGACACCGGGATACTCCGGAAGAAGCTCCCGACGAGGTTGGCCGTGCCGATGGCGATCAACTCCCGATTGCCGTCCACCGAATAGTCGTGCTCCGAGGCAAATGCCTCTCCCAGGGACATGATAGACATAAACTGCACCAGCGCCAGTGTGACGGCCGTGGGCGCCAGAGTCCGGACGGCCTCCCAGCTCCAGGCCTGCACCTCGAACGAGGGGAGTCCTTCGGGAACGTTGCCGACCGTATCGACGGCCGATTCGGCGAGTTCGACGCCCCCGATGACCACGGGCCCACTGGTGTCGAGGCCGAGCAACCAGGCGCCGCCGATCGCGCTGGCGACCCAGATCAGGGCTGCCGGCCAGCGGGGCTTCCAGATTTGAAGGACTATTAATAGTCCGACGCCGATGGTGCCGATCCCGACGGCGACGGGATGAAACGCCTGGACGCGCTCGATGGCGTGCCAGATGTAGAGATGGACGTACTGCGTATCGGCCGCCTCGATCCCGACGAGATTGCTGATTTGGCTCGCCGCGATGATCAAGGGGGCGGCCGTCATGAAACCGGCGATGACGGGACGGGAGAGAAAATTGACCATGAACCCGAACCCGAGCAGCCCCATGACAATTTCGAGCATCCCCGTCATCGCCGCCAAGAGGACGGCCAGCTCGACATACTGCTCGTCGGGGATTCCCAGCGTCTCGACAGCCCCTCCCACCCCGGCGGCGACGATCAGCATGTCGACGGCGACTGTTCCGACCGAAAGATGACGGGAGGTTCCCAGAAGCACATACAGGACCAGTGGCACCAGGGAGGCGTACAATCCGTAGATCGGCGGCACCCCCGCGAGCATGGCGTAGGCCATACTCTGGGGAACCAGCATGACCCCAACCGTCAGACCGGCCTGTAGATCGCCCTGAATGTCATCGGTGCCGTACCCGACGAGCCAATCCAGAGCGGGAAACAATCGATGCAGGAAATTCACGGTGTCCCAGTCCGTAGAGATTCGGAGACTTGCGGCGAAAGGCGCCGAGGCCCGAAGGGCGTTGCGGATGGTTAACACTCGGCCATCGAGAGAAAATCCATAGCCAACGAACCCCGACGGGTCAACTGTCACGGGGCTCGATATCAGGGCGATCGCGTTTGAACATAAACGTTGTTTCATCGATCTGCATCGATGGGCGCCTGGAGAGCCGCCGAGGGCGGCGACAGCACCAAGCTCCGGGCGTGAACCCGGAGCTCAAAGGAATGGATGACCCTCTACCGGAGCCCCGAACGGGGCGGGAGCAAGTAGGATGTGATGCATATGTTTGAGTCAATCGCATGAGATGGCGTTTATCCTCCCTCGTTGTCGCCTCGCGCCTCCCCAAAAGGAATCGCTCGGCGATCGGCCAGCAAGGGGGCTCACGTTACACGCACAGGGGCGCTTTACAAGGGGCGTCATCGGGCGTGAAGCTTGGCCACCTTCTGGAGTGCCCCTGTACGTCCCCCGGACGTGGGCGGCTCGCCGGCTCACATCCGCGATGGTTCCATCTTTATTCGATTGCCCTCGGCTCGACATACGAGCACGTGTCATGGCCATCGTCTGTTGCTCCGCGGCGCCCGCGAGCTCCCGTGTCATGTGCTCCCGTCTCCCGCGGACGGTGTTACGTGTGAATCACGACACGACCCAACGATTGGCAATGAAGCAGGTCGGGACGTCGAGGACGCTCCGCGAAGGCCATGGGGCCGACGTGTCGTCGTTCATGCTCCCGCCTCCCCGGGCCGCTCGACTTGATACCCCTCCCCCTTTCACTTAGAGCTGGTTTCAGAACCTCGGCGAGGAGCGAGGGCGTGGCGGGGCGTGTGAGGACAAGGATCCGAAACGACCGTGCTCCTAAAGGGATCGTGGAGGGCAGGCGATGCCGTCATCGCCGCATCGGCCGCGACCGCAGCTCCGTTCGAGTGTGTTGAAACGAGCTCTGATTCGGAGATTCGAAGTGAATGGGCTTCCTCGGCGGGACACGGAACACGCTGCTGGACGTCTCGCCCATGGGGCCGGCCGTGTCTGCTCCCTGAAACTCGCCGTACCATTCGAGTGACTGACCTCTCCTTTCATCGAATACCGTGCCGATGTCAGATGTGAATGTTTCGTTCGAACAAATGGCGGCATGTGTCCGAGAGGCTCGCCGACAGGGTCACCTCGACGAATCCTCGCGAGCCGCTATTTTTCACGATCTCGAGGCCATGGAGTCGCGGCTGACCCGCCTCGAGAATGCCTTCCCCGACTCGGCCCTCCACGCCGTTGCCATCAAAGCCAATCCCCTCATGGCGCTTCTCGAGATGCTGGTCGAGGCGGGAGCCGGACTCGAAGCAGCCTCGTTCGAAGAAGTCCAACTCGCACTCGAAGCGAATTGTCCTTCGGAGTCGCTGGTCTTCGACTCGCCCGTCAAGACGCACGACGAACTGGATCGCGCTCTCGGGCGGGGCATTTATCTCAATGCCGACAATTTCGACGAACTCGACCGCATCGACGCCGCCGTCGCCCAGATCGACGGTCCCATTCGCGCCGGACTTCGCCTCAATCCTCTCGTCGGCTCGGGCGACATCGAGGCGACGAGCGTCTCGAATCGAGGCTCGAAATTCGGCCTCCCCCTGGGCCCGAACCGTGCATCCATCCTCGAGGCGTTCGATCGATACGAGTGGCTGCGGGGGCTTCATCTCCACGTTGGCTCCCAGGGATACGAGCTGACTCGCCTGACCGAAGGAGTTCGGCGAGCCTGGAAACTGGGCAAGAGACTCGACGATCGGCTCCCCGGCGGACTCGATAGCTTCGACATCGGCGGCGGTCTGCCTGTCGCCTACCGAGACGAACATCGGGCACCGACCTTCGAGGCGTACGCCGATCGACTGCGCGACGAGGTCCCGGAACTATTCGAGCGCGACGTCCGGATCATCACCGAATTCGGCCGCGCCCTCCAGGTGCCATGTGGATGGGCGATCAGCCGGGTCGAATACGTCAAGCACACCTTCGAGGGGCCGCTCGCGGCGACCCATCTGGGGGCGGACTTCATGTTGAGACGCGTCTATCAACCCGAGCACTGGTATCACCGCATGGCCGTGCTCGACGCCGACGGTGAACTCAAACGAGGCGAATCCGAGGAGACGTGGACGATCGGGGGACCTCTCTGTTTTGGAAGCGACGTCCTCGCTCGAGAGGCTTCGCTCCCGCCGATCGAGCCGGGAGACTGGATCGCCTATCGCGACGTCGGCGGTTATACGCTCGGCATGTGGTCGCACTACTGCAGTCGGGCCATGCCTCCCGTCTGGGGGCACCGAGGCGAGACGCTCGAACTACTCCGTGAGGAGGAGACCGAGCGAGACGTGGTCGATTTCTGGCAATGAGTTGCCATGCGGAGCTCGAGATACATCCATCCGATGCGACAAGCTCGGCCGTCGGTCCCTCGAGCCATCGCATGTCGGAGTCCCGAACGTCCCGATCATCGACGAGTCGACGCATGGCAGGACGATCTTCGACGCAGACGTGATCCGGGTAGGCGCCCACGATCGGGCGATGGATGGGTTCACTCCAGAGGGCGACCGTCGTGGCTATCGTGTGCCCCCCTTTGGTCGCGCTTCCGTGCATCCATGACGTGAGCTCTCTTGCTGGCCCGTCGCATCAGCGACTCCTCGTGCGGCGCATGGGGGCGAGCTGACGGGGTTCGAATCGTCAGTGTGTAGACGATACCTCTAATGCGGGCGTCTTGCGACGCATCGCCCTTTCATTTCAAAGTTCCGTGAACATATTGTACCTTAGACAGGAGGGGTTTCTCGTTTAGCGGCGCTCGTGTCCACACTTCCGAAGCCCTTCGATGCATCTCATCAACGAGCGGGTGCTCGCTCCATACACTCTCGATACGACGCCAACACCATGAACACGGCCTATACGACCCCCTGGACGTTCGAATCTCTTCCCTGCTACCGCTCGGAGACGGTACTGATGCCGTCGACCCGGCTCGTCTATCATCTGACCGACGACACTCGGCAGTGTACGATGCGCCGAGCCGCCGTCGACGATGGCCTGCTGGCGGTGCGTCACGCTCCCGAAGATGGCGAGCCCGCTCCAATCGCGACGCTCGCCGAGATTGAGCGTTTCGAACAGCCCTCTCCGACGCGCATAACTGTGGCACTCTCGGGACTCGCCCGGCTCGAGATCAATACGTCATCGACGACGGATCTCGAGGTCGAGGTGCTCGAGGGCGAGGTGACGAGCGAGACGCGAGCCGATAGTCCGGGCGCCGACGCCCTGGTCGGAGACGTCCGAGCTCATCTCCAGCGACTCGCCGATCGGGGATATGCCATCGTCGACGACATCAATACCGCCCTCGATCGCGTCGAGCGTATCAATGGCATTCCCGACGTCCTCGCCGCCTTCATCTTCGACGACCCGGCCGAACATCAGTCGCTCCTCGAAGAACCCGACGTCGTCGAACGTCTCCAGCGCATCGAATCTCGCTTGACCACTTTGATCGAGCGCGCAGACGCGCTCTCGGCATGAATCTCTCCACACACCGTCTGTCGTGATGCTACGAAGTCTCGCCAGTGTCGGGCGGATCGAAGATCTCGCCCAAGTGCTCTCTCCGGCCTTCCTCCGCGTTTTTCCGGTCAGTCGCGTGATCTCGGCGTTCCGAGAGCTCGCCGGCAACTACCGCAACGACGGTCGATTCGAATCGCTCCGTCGCGAACGACGAGAAGTGCTCGAATCGATCGATCTCGACATCGAGGTCGTCGACTCGCCTCAGGAACTTCCCGCCGAATCGACCCAGCCATCGGATGGCCCTCGCCTCCTCGAGCTCTATTTTCGTCAGCTCTACGACAATGCGGGAACGCTGATCGATCTCGGGCGGGCTCGGTTCGGGCGTCGGGGTGAGACGCTCGTTTGGGCGCCCTCCAAGCTCTGGATCGACTGGGACGACGTCTTCATCGACTCGCTCCGCGACATGTACAGCGGATTTTATGCGGGTGACGACGAACAGTTTCGAGAGGGGCTCGATCAACTCAATCTGCGCCCGGCCGAAGAACTGTTCCGTCGCCATTTCGGGGGAGACGAACAGCGGAGTGTCGATTTTGACGTCGATGAATTTCGCGATACGTTCCTCGAGATCTTGAGGACGTGCAGCGAGGCCGACGTCTCCCTGCACAAACATTTCGTTCCGCTCGGCTTTTATCTGGTCAGTCTGTACGACCATCTCGACGACTTCGATCGCACGTATGATGTGCGATCGGCCTTTTATCGAGCCGTCGATCAGGTCGACCACAGGATGTGAATGGAGACCATGGGGGGCGCCGCCTCCTCGAGCGCGCTCCCCCTGGCCCACTGCTCTCGAGTTCCCGCTTCGTCCGGAGCGGAGGGCATCTCGCTTCGCCCGGATATCGTCTCACGTACGGTCGAAACTCTTCTCGAGCTCCGTCAGCGAGATCCGATAGTAGACGGGGCGGCCGTGAGGGCAGTTGGCCCGAAAGTCGATCTCGTCCATCCGTTCGAGCAGGGATTCGCACTCTTCGTCGGTCAGATCGGTCGGACCGCGCACAACCGAATGACACGCCATCCGACTCAGCACCGATTCGACAGCCTCCTCGACCCGCTCGGTCCGTCCCATCTCCTCGAGTTCGGCGAGTGCATCCCGGACGAGTGCTTCGTGGTCGGCGTCCTCCAGCACGGCGGGTACCGACTTGATGGCATACGACTGCCCCCCGAACGACCGAATCTCGAAGCCCGCCTCCTCGAAGAAATCGAGGTGTTCGTCGAGACACTCTGCCTGTACGGCATCGAGCTCGATGCGCTGCCCGAACAGCAGCGACTGCGTCTCCTTGTGCTCGTGATGGTAGAGGTGGCGGAGGCGCTCGAAACCGATCCGCTCATGAGCGGCGTGCTGGTCGATGACGACCAGCCCCGAGGCGTCCTCGCAGACGATATAAGCCCGCTTGAACTGCCCGAGTACACGCAGCGTCGAAAAGTAAGCGTCGTCCTCGCCTTCGTTCGACTCGCCATCGACCTCCGGCGGCGCCTCACCCGATTGGCCGGGACGGGTGCGCGGCGGCTCTTGAAGAGGGGCCACATCGCGCGCCGAAAACCCCTGCTGCCCATCGTCTTCGGATCGATCTTCATAAAAAGGTGATGCAACTTCGCCGTCCGATGCGTCGGACGAGGCCGTATTCGGTCGCGTCCGTCGAGGTCCCGACGACTGTTGCTCCGATCGGCGCTGATGGCGTGCGTTGAGGGGTTCGACCGAATCCTGGGCCGGATGGACGGCCGATGTCGTGCCCTCTGATTCCGACTCTCCCGAAGCTCCCCCGGCGTGCTCACCGGAGTCTCCCCCTTCGGAGTCCTCTTGCTCTCGCTCCTCGAGTTCGTAGACGCGTGCCTCCTCGCCGTCGAGCCAAGGCGACTCGGCGAGGGCATCCGAGATGGCGTGATAGACCGAGCGGAAGACGGGCTGTGTGTCGTGGAAGCGGACCTCCGTCTTCATCGGATGGACGTTGACGTCGACCAGCTCGAAGGGCACTTCGATGAAGAGCACGACCGAGGGATAGCGCCCCGAATCCAGAAGATTGCCGTACGCCTTCTGGATGGCGGCGTGGATGGTGCTGTCGTCGACGTAACGGCCGTTGACGTAAGCGTAGATGTTTTTCGAGGTGCGCTGTGTGTGGCTCGGTTCCGAGAAATAGCCGCGCGCCACAACCCCGTTGATCTCCGGGTACTCGTAAGTCGGATAGAGGGCGTCGTGGACGTCGCGCCCCATGACCTCGAGGACGCGTTTTTTGACGTCGTCGACCTGCGAGAGATCGAGCCCCACCTTGCCGTCGCGCTCGAGAACGAAGCGCACGTCGGGCCGACTCAATGCCATCCGCGTGATCATCTTGGTGACCCGTCGACTCTCGGTCCGGGCCGTCTTCATGAATTTGCGGCGCGCCGGCGTGTTGAAAAAGAGGTCCTCGACGTCGACTTCGGTCCCGGCCCGCATCCCGACCTCCTCGACCTCTTCGATCTCGCCCCCTTCGATCGTCAGTCGAGATCCCCCGAGATCGCCGTGGGGTTTGGACTGAATTTCCATCCGCGAGACGGCCGCGATCGATGGAATCGCTTCGCCGCGAAAGCCGAGTGTCCCGATGGCATCGAGGTCGTCGGGTCCATCGATCTTGCTCGTCGCGTGGCGTTCGACGGCCCGGAGCAGGTCCTCGCGCTCCATCCCACAGCCGTCGTCGACGACTCGAATGCGATCTCGCCCTCCGCTCTCGATGGCAATCTCGAGTCGGCTCGAGCCGGCGTCGAGGCTGTTTTCGACGAGCTCTTTGACGACCGACGAGGGGCGCTCGACGACCTCGCCGGCGGCAATGCGATTGGAGAGCTCCTCGGGAAGGACCGAGACCGTCGGGGGATCGTCATCGGTGTGTTCGGCGGCGGGATTGCGATAGGTGTCGGCAGTCATGATGGACGACGTCGGCGGGAGACACGAGACGAGCGACTCCTTACATGTTGCGACGCACCGGACGTTCGATCAATTGGCGAGTGGGCCTCCTGTCGGCGTCCCCGCGAGCCCCCCGGTAGTCCGGCAGTACGGTAGGACTGGCGCTTCGCTACCTTCTCGAAGAGAACTGCTCGGTGACTGGTTAGCAGCAATGCTCACGTCAAAGACGCACAAC
>JAQCND010000120.1 GCA_028274765.1 Bradymonadaceae bacterium | reverse complement strand
ATCACGCCCCTCCTGGCTCTCGTGCCGCGCGAACGCAACATCGAGGTGCCCGGTCACGGGCGTCACCTGGAGGGGCTGCCCGACTGGTGGAGGCTCGATGCGTCGGACTGAGGGGACGCCACGTCGCGCCGGCGTGTCCCGCGTCCGCTCAGGGGGGCTGGATGGCCTCTCGCCGTGTATCCACGACCGAATGAGTCGGGGCGGGAGTCGTTCACGTCGGCCTCGAGCCTCGGAACGACACGTCGACGAGGCCGTCGACGCTCCCCAGCACTTTCCTTGTCACATTTTCAGGGTATGCCGCGCCCATAGGAGGGGTATGCCGCATCTCGTAAGATGCAGCGCATACCGCGGACGCAAGAAGGTTAGGCCGCGTCTCGTAAGATGCAGCACATGCCACACCCCGCATCTCGTAAGATGCAGGGTATACCGCGACGGTAAGAAGAGTATGTCACGTCACTCCAGCCCGGACCCGGGCCGCCCCCCGACGGCATCCAGACGACCGAACGAGGCTCAATCGCCCGTGTACGGCGGGTCGCCGGGAGCGCGATATCGATCCAGGGGACTGCGCTCGGCATCGCTGCCGAAGTACCAGCCGGACCCCTCCGGATCACCGAACAGCAGGAACATCTGGGCGGTCGTGCCCTCCTCGGGGGGCTTCATCCCGAGTTCTTCGGGGTCCTTGCCCCGGCGCTCGGCCATTGGTCGAGTCATGCCGGTCTCGATGAATCCGGGGGTGCAGGCGTTGATCGTCAGGTCCGAGTGATTCCGGGCCAGATACATGGTGTAGGTGTTGAGAAGAGCCTTGGAGAGGCCGTAGGCGCGCCCGTCGCCGACGCCCGTCGACTCGAAGTCGCCCGCCTCGTCGGCCGCCTCGAGGCACTCCGCCATGAACGATTCGATGGCCTTCCAGGTCACCTCGTCGTCGGTCAGGAAGTCTCGATGTTCTGCCTCACATTCGTTGACGAAGTTGGGTCCGGCGGCCGAGGAGACGTTGACGATGCGTCCATCCGAGCGGTCGAGCAGGGGAAGACACGCCTCGCACACCCGGCGGGGCCCCCGGACGTTGACGTCCAGCACCTGTCGGAGGTCGGCGTTGCGGTCCCCGATTCCGGCGTTGTTGACCAAGCCGTACAGGGACTCGTCGCCGATCGTCGTCTCGATGGTCTCGGCGGCTCGCTGGACGGACTCGTCGTCGGTGACGTCGAGCTGAACGACCTCGATCCGCGAGGCCGCTCCCGGGTGCTCGTCGTCGATGGCGTCGCGAGCCTCCTCGCCGCGCGCCGCGTCGCGCGAACCGAGAAAGACGTGGGTATCGTCGCGTTCGTCGAGCATGGCGGCCACCGTCGCTCGGCCGATCCCTCGATTGGCGCCCGTGACGAGAACGTAGATTGTGTCAGACATGGGTCACTCCCGTTCATGTGTGCATGACATCGCGCAGTCGACGATATCGGCTCGCTCCTTCGCGTGCAACGACCAACAAAGGTCGAGAACTGAGCGAGGCGACGTCGCCCCCCTCTCTATTGACGGCGGCGACCCTTCGTCCACATTTGATCAGCTTGTTTGGGGGAGGGGCGCCCGTGTCGACGGATCTCAGCAGACCGTTGACCGGACGAGACGTCGCATGAGACGACAGGGGGAGCAAGGCAGAGGTAGAGCACGTGAGATGGATGTCGAACGACCTCAAGGGAGGTAGCCATTGACCTGGGAAGGGATCTTCGTGCTGGCGGTGGTCGGCTGCATCATCGTCACCCTGCTCGGCGAATGGCTCAGCGTCGATGCGACGCTGATGTCGGGATTGATCGTGGTTGTTGCCGCCGGCATCGTCGAGCTCGAGGCAGCCATCCGGGGATTTGCCAACACGACACTCCTGGCCCTCGGATCGCTGTACATCGTGGCGGCGGCTCTCCGGGAGACGGGGGTGTTGACGGTGGCGGCCGACTATATGCTGGGGACGTTTCGGTCGATCCGTCTGACCCTGCTTCGCATCTGTCTGCCGGTGACGGTCTTCTCGGCCTTCTTCAACAACACGCCGATCGTGGCGATGGGGATTCCGGCCATTCAGTCGTGGTCGAGCAAACACGACGTCCCCGACGCCAAGTTGCTGATTCCCCTCTCGTTTGCGTCGATCTTCGGCGGGATCTGCACGCTGATCGGGACCTCGACGAACCTCGTCACCGACGGATTGTTGCGCTCGAACGGCCGCGAGGGATTTGGATTTTTCGAGCTCAGCTACGTCGGCATCCCCTGTGTGCTGGTCGGGTGGACCTTTCTCGTGGTGCTCGCCCCCGTGTTGCTCGAGGCCCGCGAGGATGCGGTCGACGAGGCGGGGGCATCCGACGAGCGGCCCCCCTCGGACGAAGAGGCCGATCGCGAGATCCACCGCGTGGTCATTCCGGAGACGTCGCGGCTCGTCGGCCAGGCCATCGACGAGGCCCCGTTTGACGAGCGTTTCCACGCCTCCGTGCTGCACGTCATCCGGGATGGCGAGCGGCTCGAATCTCCACTCGACGACATCGAGCTCGCGCCGAGCGATACACTGGTGTTGGAGACGGGACGGGGGTTTCGTGAGACCTTCGAGGACGAGGCCGACTTCCATGTGCTCACGCAGACGGGAGGCGCCGAGGAATCGGCGTCCCCGCGCGAGCAACGGGCATTCAATCGCCGGGCCGCCTGGCTGGCGGTCGGGACACTAGCCACCATCGTGGGGTTGGCGGCGGGCGGCGTCGTCCACATCTCGATGGCCGCCATGCTGGGGGCGGCGCTTCTGATGGGGACCGGCGTAATCCATCCGGGGGAAGCTCGAGAAGCGATCGACTGGCAGGTCCTCATCGTCATCGGAGCAGCCATCGGACTCGGCGAGGCCATGGAGGCCAGCGGCGCCGCCGAGTGGGTCGGCCAGGGGATCATCGGACTCGGAACGTCGTTTGGAGACATGGGATTGCTCGTCGCCGTGGTCGTCGGTAGTTCCATCCTCTCGCAGGTCATCACCAACTACGGCGCCGTCGCGCTCTTTTTTCCCATCGCGACCTCGATTGCCGAGGCCCAGGGCCTCCCCCTGCGGCCGCTCGTGATGGGGATGAGCGTCGCCGCGGCCCTCTCGTTTACCATCCCCATCTATCAGACCAATCTCATGGTCTACAGCGCCGGGAACTACCGCATGACGGACTTCGTCCGCCTCGGGCTTCCCCTCCAAATTGTCCTCTGGACCGTAGTGACAGGGACGCTCGCCTACGGATGGGGGCTCGGCCTCTGAGGAGCGTTCGTGCCCACCCGCCTCGCCACTGTGAGGTGGCCTCCAACCCTCGGACACGGTCCGGAGCGCCGGCGTCCTCGCCGGCTCGAGTCGAGGGGCGAGGCGTTGGAATCGATGCCCCCCCCATGCGGAGCTCCGTCGGGAGCGGCACCGTATCGGCCATTTCTGAAAGTCTCTCCCGAACATGTTGAAAAATCTGAAAATGCACACGTCCAGACCATCAATCTCCCCCGGTGACACGTCTGGATCGGGTTTTGCAACCACACATGGGTGACAGTCAGAGGTCCTCGATGACGCACGTCACTCACGTCGAGATACGCTTTGCAAGAGACTCACTCCCCAGACGCCATGATGGATGATACGATGCAGACCTTTGGAGATTCGCCCTGGTTGGTGCTGACACTGATCGGGGTGTTTGCGGCCTGTGGCTCGCCCGACAAGTCGGCCGAGCCGGGATCACGTCCCTCGAATGGAGGGGGAGACACCTCCTGGCAGGTCGATCCCCCTCCCGGCCCCGACGCCTCGTCGCCGGATGGAGACGGGCCCGACGACGCGGGTCCCTCCGACGACGGCGCCTCGGAGGAGGCTCACTCGACGACCTTTCGCATCGTCAACCGCACCGAGAGCACGATGCGCGTGCAGTCTCACGACAACTGCGACGGCCGGGGGCCCGGCTGGGTGTCGTTTCCGGACTTTCGACCGGCCCGCATGACCGAGGATTGCACGGTGTGTCGCTGTGACACGCTCGACTCCGGGACCCCCTGTGCCGCCTGTGCCAAGGCGTGCCGTCGTCCCCGCGTGAAGACGATCGAGCCGGGCGAAAAGCTCGAATGGACATGGTCGGGTCATCTCTACCGGCAGAACCGCGACCGGGGACGCGCCTGCTATCGGCAACAGGTCCCATCGCGCGAGACCTATCGCGCCGAGTTCTGCTGGTCGAAACAGGCGGGGCCGACGGGTCAAAACGAGACGCTCGTCGATCTCGAGTGCGAGACGACGGCCTTCGGCTACGGCGACGACGAGGTCGTCACACAGACCATCACCTCCTCGCCCGATCCCGAGCCCGCTCCCCAGGAGACGACCTTCGAGCTCGTCAACAACGGCAACCAGGCCATCCACCTCAATCCCCGCTCTGGCTGTCGTCCGAACGATGCAGAGTGGCTCTCGGTGAGTTCGGCCGGCGACGGCGAGGCGTACCGACTCGCCAGCGACTGCACGGTGTGCACGTGCGAGGACGCCCAGAACGGATCGTGTGCCGTCTGCAAGCGCCGGTGTCCGCCGCGCGAACCCACTTCCCCCGAGCTGACGATTCAGCCGGGCGAGACGCATACCTGGACGTGGTCGGGCCACATCTATCGGAACGACCAGGTCGGCGGACGGATGTGCCACCGCGAGACCGTCCCCTCGACCGACGAGCTCGAGGCATCGCTGTGCTGGTTCGAGGGCCAGAAGTCGAATCCCAAGCAAAACTGCACGTCCGTCGACTTCACGTACGGGGAGGACGCGACCGTTCGCCACGAGGTCGAGCCCCAGGCCCGCCCCCAAGAGACGACGGTCCGGCTGGTCAACACACTGGACGAGCCGATTCGCATCGAACGCGGTCAGGCTCCCTGCAACCCCGGACCCGACTGGTTCTCGATTCGGGATCAGCAGCGCGAATTGAAGCTTTCGACGAGCTGTCGAACGTGTTCGTGTCGGACGGCTCAAAACGGGACGTGTGGCGTCTGTGCCGTGCGATGCGCACCCGGCACGCCCATCGAGCGCATTCCCTCGGGACAATCGGTCGAATGGACGTGGCCCGGATGGAGCTACGAGCATGCGAGCGTCAACAACCAAAGCTGTGTGGCACGTCGCGTCCCACGGTCCAAGACTCACAAGGTGCGCATGTGCTGGAACGACAAGGATGGGCCCGTCGGCTCCGGACACAAGTTGGGCTCGACCACGTGTGAGACCGTGCCACTGGAGTACGGAGGGGACGAAATTGTTGTCCACGAGGTGACCTCGAACGGTTCGCCTTGACCGTTCCAAGCCGGCTGGGATCCGGCGCTCCACGGGGCGTCTCCCCCGAGATCCCTTCGAGCCCCTCTTGGAGCGCCTTCATACTTCTTTAAAATGAGCAACTTACTGGTACGTCGACGAACACCCCCTCGGAGTCGGCGGAGAGAATCGACCGAGAGGAGGGAGACATTCAAATGCGATGGCCCTCACAGCGTCCTTAGGGCGCTCATATTCGAGTTCTGTTCAGCATTTCACCTCGCCGAGTCTTTCGATTTTTCGGCGTTCTACGTCAGATAGTGTCCCCTCGAGCTCGAGTTGCTTCGCCGTTCCAAGCCGGCGAGGCCGCCGTTCCTTCGAGTGGCATCGAAGGGTCGATGCCAAGCCTCCCTTGGAGCGCCCCTGTACTTGAAGTGAGCCGCTCCGCTGACAAGTCGCCGAGCGACTCCTTGTGGATAGGAGTGAGGCGACCACGAGGGAGGGCACGTTCAAATGCGATCGCCCTGACAGCGTACCCAGGGCGATCGCATTAGAGGTATAAATAACATACTCCAAGGTTCGACCTTCGTTAGGCCGCCTCTATTCGTCCGCCAGGGAGTCGCTGAAGCCATATAGCCAGCAGGGATGCTGGCGCTCCGAACCCATATCGAGTTGATTCGGAAGGCCCGGCTTCGGAGCGCCGGCTTCTGGAGAGTTAAAAAATTATTAACTTGATAATCCAACTTCACGAAGTACCTGGGACGGGTTGCCCTCACGCATGTTGAAGAAAGCCTCAACTCGTTCCACCAATCGGTCTGGTTCGAGTGCGTCTCTGTGGAGCG
>JAQCND010000118.1 GCA_028274765.1 Bradymonadaceae bacterium | reverse complement strand
CACGAGTACGTCCACATTCTCCATCTCGACACCAGCAGTGGCCCGACCTCGGTTATCAACTGGGTTCTCGGCAATCAGCTCCATCCCAATGCGGCGCTTCCGCGGTGGTATATCGAGGGGCTCGCCGTCTGGCACGAATCCGACCGTACGGGGACGGGGCGGACCAACAGCTCGCTCTTTCGGATGTGGATCCGGACGGCGGCGCTCTCGGGCGAGTTCTTTTCACTCGGACGGACCACGGGGCAACCCTTTCGATGGCCACAAGGGACGACGCCGTATCTGTACGGCGGATTCTTCATGGAGTACATCGCCGACAAGCACGGGGGGGATGCGCTGACTCGATTCAATCACGTCTACGGCAGTCAGCTCGTGCCCTTCAATCTCAACCAGACGCTCGAGTCGATCACCGGGGAGACGTTCCACGAGCTCTGGCGGGAGTGGAGCGCCCACGTTCAGGCGAAGACGATCGGCGAGCAGGTCGCAGCTCGAGCCCGTGGGGGGACGGAGATCGAGTACATCACCGACGGTGGAGGGGCCCACCAGGACCCGGTGGCTCGGCCAGGAACCGATCAGATCACGTATTACGCCTCGGGGCTCACGTCGCATGCACAGTTCGTGGCCACCGATGCGACGGAGTCGGCGTCTCCCGAGGGACTCTTCGAGATCGAGGGTGCCGATGGATCGTCGGACTGGACGCCCGACGGCGATCAGCTCGTCTACAGTCGACAGTCGGTCGAGGCGAATGTCTATCGGTATTACGATCTCTACATCTGGTCGCCGGAGCGGGAGCGGCATCGGCGTCTGACCCGGGGCGAGCGTGCTCGCGACCCGGCCATCTCCCCCGACGGACGACAGCTCGCGTACGTCCGCACCAAGACCGGCACGACCGAGCTGGTGGTCTGTCGTCTGGAACGTTCCCGGCTCCGAGCCTGCCGGCCCCTCGTCGAGGCTGAGGGGCGCGGCGCGCAACGCTGGCAGCAGATCGCCGATCCAGCCTGGAGTCCCGACGGTGAGCGGCTTGTCTTTAGCTGGTGGCGCCTCGACCGCCGCCATCGCGATCTCTGGGCCTATCACTTCGAAGCAGAAGATGACACGCTGAGCCCGATCACGCGAGATGCCGCTCAGGATCTCGCGCCGACCTTCGGCCCCGACGGCATGCTCTATTTTTCGTCCGATCGCACGGGCATTTACAACATTTACGCTCGCGACCCGACCACGGGTCGCACCTGGCAGGTCTCCGACGTCCTCCGGGGCGTCTTCGATCCCGAGATATCATCCCGAGGCCGATGGATCTACGTCTCGGTCTACACGTCGAATGGATACGAGCTGGCTCGCCTGCGGCGTCCGACACGGTTTCGCGATCCCGCGCCGTCGAGTGACGATTCCCCCAATCGACGGGCCTATCCCGACGTCGAGACGGACGATTGGAGACGGGGTCACTATCGGCCGGGACGCTGGTTGATGCCACTCCGATTCGAGCCCAACATCGGCGTTCTCTCGTCGGGAGCGGGTTTCGGAGGCACGCTGGTGGGCAGTGATCCGGTCGGCCATCACCGCTGGCGCCTCTCGGGGGCGTGGCTGTCGGGGCCGGCCTTTACGGATCATCAGGCCAACATCGGAGTCGACTACAGATTCGGCGGGTTTCCCGTGGACCTGTCACTCGGCGCTCATTACCGAGAGCGTCCGCGCACGAGAAGTCTCGTCGCCGAGAGCCGGTTCGTGCCCTTCATGGAGAGTGAATACGGCGGTCGCCTCCAGGTGGGGTATCCCGTCAATCGCATCGATGATCGGCTCTCGCTGTCGACGAGTCTCGAGGTCAATCGCACCCAGTTTCGCGATCGCCCCCAGACGACGCCTGAGCCCGGTGACACCACGCCGCGCGAGCCCGAGTTTGGATGGTCCTACCGGGCGGGATTTTCACTTTCGTACACCAATCTCGATCGCTTTCGCCAGTCGATCAGCGTCGAGGAGGGATATGCGGCCGGGCTCGGGCTCAACGTTCAGCGTGATCTCGCCGGCCGTCCGGTCGACTCGGTCCTGTTCAGCTACAATGCTCGCGGCTATCAGCCGAATCCCCTCTGGCGCCGCCACGTCTTCGGGCTCGAGCTCAGTGGTGGTCTGGCCCGATCTCAGGGCACGCCCTCCCGGGCTTTTGCGATCGGAGGGCATCGTCCCCAGAACATCCTCAACAGTCTTCTGCTTCGGACTCCGAGCGGGGGGTTCGTCCTGCGGGGGTATCCTCCGGGACTGCTGGTCGGCGATCAGTACCAGGTGTGGTCGGCGTCATATCGTTTCCCTCTGCTCTTTTTCGATCGGGGTTTTTCAACGGTGCCGGCGTTTCTCGGCAATCTCAAGGGAGACGTCTTCGTCGACGCCGGAGGCGCTTTCGAGGGACTCCTGTCGGATGCCGATTTTCGCACCAGCGCGGGGGCCGAACTCGTGCTGGGCACGCAGCTGGGATATTACTTCGGGGGGCAGCTTCGACTGGGGTTCGCGCGGGGATTCGGCGAGGGCGGAGAGAACGAGTGGTACTTTCTGTACGGCGGGGGCTTTTGAACGCCGCATGGCTTGGGGACGAGCGGGCGGGGTCGCTGTCTCGTCTCCCTCTGGGAGTCGAACGCGAAGGCGACGCGATGCCTCCTTGTGGATGGCAATGCGTGAGCTTGCGTCGACCGGGATCCGGACTTATAAGGAATGTACGTCGGCGGCATACGTGACGATGAACGTGATATTGCGAGCGGAGTCGCCAGAGGCGAACCTCGAGATTCAAACCGATGTGGGAACCAACATGATGACGCGTGATTGGATGCGAACATGTCGCTGGCTGGGAGTCGTACTCTGTCTATCTGGCGCCCTCGCAGTATCATCGGGGTGCGACAAGAGTCCCCGACAAAAACTCGTGCAAGCAAAGGTCGCGCTTCAAAACGAGGACCTCGACAAGGCCAAGACCAACCTCGAAGAAGTCCTCTCCGTCCAAAAGGACAATCTCGAGGCCAAACGTCTCATGGGCGAGGTCTATCGCCTCAAGGAACAGTACAAGCGGGCCGAAGAGCATATCGAGAACATCTGGAACAACCAGGGCCTCGATGCCGACAATGCCGAGCTATCGGCGCGCCAGCGCTCATTCAAAGACAGTCTGACGACCCAGTTCGTCGATCTCTACAAAGACTGGGGGAATTCGATCAACGCTGAGGAGAACCCGAAGAAGTTCGAGCAAACCGTCCAGAGGGGCCTCGAGTACGACGATCGCGACATGGACCTCAACGGCATGCTGGTCGATTTCTACTGGGAGCGCGGCAAGCGCCTCGTCGAAGAGGGGAACAAAAAAGAGGCTGCCCAGGCGTTCGATAAGATCAGTCAACTCCGCACGCCCCGGGGCGACGATCGCCGAAAGAAAGCCAAAAAGAAGGCACGCGATCTCCAGCTCGAATTCTTCAAGGAGGAGGGGCGCAAGCGGTTCGACAAAGACACCAAGCCCATGATCAGCGACATGGATGGCTTCGAAGTCGACGGCGATACGATCGTCATCGAGTTCGAGCAAAACGTCGATCGCCGACTCAACCCCAACAAGAAGAAGCACAAGGCCAAAGCCAAGCAGCTCGCGTACCTGGCATTGCTCAAACAGTTGAGTCAGGTGGGACTCACGATCGCGGGATTGCCGAAGGACGCCGAGGTCACCACCATCGTCGGGACGAGTCAGCTCAAACAAATTCTGCTCGGCAAGCTCGACATCGGCGACCCCGACTTCCGGCGCGGTGAATATACCATCAACGCCGAACTTCCTGTCGGCAACGCCATCGGCATAGCGTATGACCTCAAAAATGCGTTCGAAGAGGCCCAAAAGTCCAAGGACAAAAACAAGGAGCAGAACAGTGGGGACGCCGGCAATACCAAGGAAGATGCCGGCGGCAACTGACGACCGACGAACGCAGCGCTCTCGAGCCCGCCCGTCTCTCGAGGGGCGGGCCTTCGATATGACCCTCTCACGTCAGGGGACGCGACCATGGCGGATGATGATTACTACGAGACGATCACGCGCAACAAACAGGCCTACCACGACTACTTCGTCGAAGAGGAGTACGAGGCGGGATTGAAGCTGGTGGGAACCGAAGTCAAGAGCCTCCGCGATCATCGCGTGCATCTGAGCGACGCCTACGCCACCTTCCAGGACAACGAGCTCTATCTCGTCAACGCCCACATCGCGCCCTATCCCAAGGCCTCTCACGACAATCACGAGCCGGAGCGTCCTCGCAAACTCCTGCTGCACCGTCACGAACTGAATCGGATCCAGAGCAAGGTCGAACAGTCCGGTTATACGCTGATTCCCCTGGAGCTCTACTTCAAGAGCAGCCACGTCAAGGTCAATCTGGGCGTATGCGAGGGGAAAAAGCAATTCGACAAGCGTCAGGACATCAAAGAGCGGGAACACGCTCGTGAGATGGCTCGAGAACACGCCCGCCATCGCGACGAAATGGAGTACAAATACGACGAACACACCTGACACCTGTCGGCTAACGTACTCATCCCTCCGACGTGCCCCGACGTCGGAGAGATGGCGATGTACCGACTTGGCCCGACGACGGGATGCCATTGTCCGACAACATCGATGACCCCCAGGCTCGACTTCGCGAACTGATCGAGACGTGGGAGCAAGGCGAGGGTCTCGGTCGACACCTGACGGCCATGCGCCATCTTCCAGCGCAGGAAGCCGAATACGGTCCCTGGCCCGACGCTCTCGATAATCGCCTCGAGGTCGCCCTCCAACGGCGGGGCATCGCGCAGCTCTACAGTCATCAATCCGATGCGATCCGGCGCGTGATGGATGGTCGGCACACGGTCGTGGTCACGCCGACGGCCAGCGGCAAAACCCTCTGCTACAATCTTCCCGTCCTCGATGCGATGGACGACGGGGGGACGGCGCTGTATCTCTTTCCGACCAAGGCGCTCAGTCGCGACCAGACCGCCGAGCTCAACGCATTCGTCGACGAAGTGCCCGGAGCCGACGGGACCTGGGAGGCCCGCGTCTACGATGGCGACACCCCCTCCGACGTGCGCAGGCGCATCCGCCGCAAGGGTCGCATCGTCATGACCAATCCCGACATGCTGCACGCCGGTATCCTCCCCCATCACGACAAATGGGCGAGGGTGTTTCAGAACCTCTCGCACGTCGTCATCGACGAAATCCACACGTATCGAGGCGTCTTTGGGAGTCACGTGGCGAACGTCATGCGTCGGCTCCGACGCGTGTGTGATCATTACGGTGCCGATCCGACTTTCGTGGCGACCAGTGCCACCATCGGGAATCCGAGAGAGCTCGCCTCGACCATCACGGGGCGTTCCTTCGAGCTGGTCGACGACAACGGCGCGCCCCACTCCGAGCAATATCTCTGTTTTTACAATCCGCCGATCGTCGATGCCGAAACGATGCGGCGTCAGAGTCCGCTGGAGGCCGCCGAACACGTCGCTCGCGAGGTGCTGGCGCGGCGCTGTGGCACCATTCTGTTCGCCCGGAGTCGCCGCTCCGTGGAGGTCGTGTTGCGCCGACTCCGCGATCGATTGCAGCGCAAGCACCCGAGCACGGGGCTGCACGACAAGGTTGCCAGCTATCGAGGCGGGTATCTCCCGGACCTGAGACGCGACATCGAGCGGAACCTGCGCGAGGGCGATCTACTGGGGGTCGTCTCGACCAACGCGCTCGAGCTCGGCATCGACATCGGGAGCCTCGACGTCTGCATCCAGGCTGGCTATCCGGGGACGGTGGCCTCGACCTGGCAGCAGATCGGGCGCGCCGGTCGGGGCGAGGGGACGAGCCTCGCCGTCCTCGTGGCGGGCGATCTGCCGGTTGATCAGTTCGTCGTCCAGCACTCCGAGTACTTCATGGGCCAGAACCCCGAAGAGGCGCGCGTCGATCCGGGCAATCTCCTGATCGCCACCGATCATCTCGAGTGCGCCGCTTACGAGCTCGAGATGGGCGTCGACGAGGCGTTCGGCGAGTTGTCGGTCGAAGCGACCCAGGAGGCCCTTGCATTCTTGTCGGGCCCCGATGGCGTCGTGCAGCGAGTGGGCTCGCGCTGGACATGGACGGCCCAGACATATCCGGCCAGCGAGATCAGCCTGCGCGACATCGCCGAGGACAACTTCGTCGTCGTCGACGAAACCCATGGCGATCCCGAGGTGATCGCCGAGGTCGACTTCGAAAGCGCCCATCGCGAACTGTATCCCAACGCCGTCTACCAGGTCGAGGGCGATCCCTATCGGGTCGAGCGACTCGATTACGACGAGCGTCGCGCTTACGTGCAGCGGAGCGACGACGGTTATTACACGACCGCTCAGTCCTACTCGGCCGTCCACGTCCTGGAGGCGTTCGAGTCGCGCGAGGTCGGTCCGGCGCGCATCCATTTCGGGGAAATTCGCGTGACCGAGCAATTCGTCGGGTACAAGAAAATCAAATTCAAGACCGGAGAAAATCTCGGGTACGGCGAGATCAATCTGCCGGAACTCGACCTCCATACGATGGCCTACTGGCTCCAGCTCGAACAGGAGGCTTTCGGGGAGCTGGCCGAACGCACCGAACAGTGGGCGCGGACGCTCCAGGGCCTCGGCGAGGTGCTGCAGACGGCGGCGAGTCTCAACTCGATGTGCGATCCCCGCGATCTGGGGATGTGCATCGGCTCGGAGACCGAGGATCGGTGGTTGAGCGAGGACATCGAGGGGCTGACGGTCCGCGACAGTGATGGCCAGCGCCACGCCTTCGGCGAGGACGACGTACCGGTCGGCTTCGAGCACCACGAGGTCGAGACGCGTCGCGTTGGGGCGGGGCTCGAGTCGTCGGCTATCTACATCTACGATTGTTATCCCGGGGGCGTGGGGCTCGGCGAGGGGCTCTACGACCACCACCTCGAATTCGTCGGGACGACACGGCAGCTGGTGACCTCCTGTGACTGCGAGGAGGGCTGTCCCTCCTGTATCGGTCCGCCCGATCCGGACGAACCTCCCATCAAATCGGCCGTGCAGGAGGCGCTCGACCAGCTCGTCGATGGCGCCTGACGTCATCACGCCAAGCTCCATCCGGGGCGACGTCGGACGTCGAGTGTGCCTACCCGTGCCGTCGAGTGAGACGTGCACGCCGCCGTTCGATAGTCATCATGAGAGTGCGTTTCAAAACTGTCGATACTGGACTTGGCTCGTCGGCCTGGGCCGAACAGCAACCCGTTTTGCAACCAACTCCCAATGATCGAGTGACGCGTGGTCGTCTCACTCCTCCCGACGAGGAGTCGCCGAGGCGACCTGCCAGCAGGGATGCTCATTTCACGGACATATAAAAGCGCTCCGCATGATGGACTGAAGGCATACCATGAGTCATCCTCTGGAGCGCCAGCATCCACTACCGGCATATGGAACAGAAATCGGCGTGATGCGCACAAACGAGTGTCGAGCCCGTCTGTCGACGAGGCATGTCGCAGTACGCCATGCCGAAACTGGGAAATGTCAGCCGGACTTCGCGTGTTTCGTCCGATCGAAGCGATGCCAACCCGGCCCCTTTAAGACGCCCCCCACGACATGGATGACGAACAGTTCACCGTCTCCACGGACTACTGGACGGAACTCGACGACGGCACCATCCGCTGTGACGTCTGTCCGCGCGCCTGCAAGCTCAACGAGGGCCAGCGGGGCATGTGCTTTGTTCGCAAGCGCGAGGGCGACGAGATCGTGCTGACGACCTACGGACGATCGAGTGGCTTCTGCATCGACCCGATCGAAAAGAAACCCCTCAATCACTTTCTGCCCGGGACGCCGGTCCTGTCGTTCGGGACGGCGGGCTGCAATCTGCGGTGTCAGTTTTGCCAGAACCACGATATCAGCAAGTCCCGCGAGATCCACACCCTGGCCGACCAAGCCTCGCCCGAACTGCTCGCCGAGGCAGCCGACGACCTCGGGTGCCGCAGTATCGCATTCACCTACAACGACCCGGTCATCTTTTTGGAGTACGCCGTCGACGTCGCCAAAGCGTGCCAGGAGCGAGGAATCAACGCCGTCGCCGTCTCTGCCGGCTATATCAACGAGGAGCCGCGCAAAGAATTCTACGAGCACATGGACGCCGCCAACATCGATCTGAAGGCGTTCACAGAGGATTTCTACGAGCAACTGACCGTCTCCGAGATTCAGCCCGTTCTCGAGACGCTCGAATACCTCGAACACGAGACCGACGTCTGGTACGAGATCACGAACTTGATCATCCCCGACGAAAACGACTCCGAGGAGGAGATTCGGGAGATGTGCGACTGGGTCGTCGATCATCTCGGCCGCGATATCCCCATCCACTTTTCGGCGTTCCACCCAGATTACAAGATGCAGGACAAGGAGCGAACGCCCCCCTCGACGCTCCGTCGAGCGTGGCGAGTCGCCCGGGACGCCGGCATCAAATACGCTTACGTCGGCAACATCCACGACCGGGAGGCCGACAGTACTTACTGTCACGCGTGCGGTGAAATGGTGATCGGGCGGGACTGGTACGAGCTCGGCGCATGGCACCTCGACGAGGAGGGCTGCTGCGAGCACTGCGGCGCCGAATGTCCAGGCGTCTTCGATCCCGAGAGCCCCGGCGATTGGGGACGCGAACGGCAGACCGTACGACTCGGCAACTACCGCCAGAACGGCCCGGCCGCCGAGTGACGCCGGGCCCGGAGCGGCGAGCGGCCGTCAGGGATCGATCTCGTCGGTTCCTTCGGCAGCCACGTCGTCGAGGACGCTCTTGATCGCCTTCAGTTGCTCGTCGGCTCCCTCGAGCTCGTGGCGTTCGGCCAGATAGAATGGATTGTTGTAGGCGACGGAGATCGTCCCTCGCTTCCCCTCGTACACCAGGAACTTTTGCGGGAGATCGATCCCGATGGTGGGCGATTTCTGCATCAGCGGCGTTCCTGCCTCGGGGTTGCCGAACAGAATCATCTTGCTCAACCGGAGCTCCCGGTCAATGGACCTGGCGTTGGCCGTGAAGTCGACCGTCGAGATGACCGAGAGCTTGTCGTGGTCCTCGATCAGCGACTTCAACTTGTCAAACGTATCGCTGACGCTGTTTTTACTCTCCTTTCTGATGACACCCTCAAAGGGGTCGAGACGAATCTGCTCCGCTTTGTGGACGTCCTCGACCGTCTCTCCGGTCGCCTTCTCGACGAGCTCGACGAGGTTGTCCTCGATCGGCCCCAGGAAGAGACCCGCCTGCTCGACGGCGTGACGGACCTCGATGTAAGCGGGCGCGTTGAAGGCGACGTGCGTCTCGCCGCCGTCCTGCCAGACGAGAATTTTCAGGGGAAAATCGATCGCGGCGAGCCGCGACTTGTTGATCACCGGCGTCTCGTGGTGGGGGTCGTTGAAGACGACCAGCGTGGTGGGATCGAGGGAGGCATCGGTGGATTCGGCGTTTTTTGCATGATCGAGGGTCGTGGCCAGGTCCAGCTTGTCGTGCGACTCGATGCCTTTCTCGAGTTGGCCGAGGACCTTGTCGACGCCCCGATCGGTCGAAACCGTCACCAGTCCCGTGGGGCCCTCGGGTGCGGGTTCGTCGGATTCCGCTTTTGTCTGGGGTTGTTCGGTAGAGCCCTTCTTTTTCTTTTTCGTGTCATCGACTTGAGGGGGTTTGCGGCACCCGCCGACGACGAGGCACCCTCCGAGCACGAGCAGTGAGGCGACAGTCGCGATGCGTTCCATCATGGTCTCTCCCGGATCGTGTTCGAGAT
>JAQCND010000114.1 GCA_028274765.1 Bradymonadaceae bacterium | reverse complement strand
GACCACCGAGAATGGAGATGGTTCCACGGTCTCGGAGGATGACACATCGGCATCGAGCCCCGATGCGTTTCCTGAACCTCGTGGCATTCGGGGCGACGGCCAGTCATCCGAGCCAGACAGTTCCGAGGCTGCACATATCGACGGCAGCGTCAGCGACAGCTCGCCAGACGCCGGACTCGTGCCAGGCCCCTGCACCGAACCCGAGTCGGGGATGATTCTCACCGAGGATACGACCCTCTGCGGAGGGACATGGACGATGGAGCCGGTCGGCCCCGAGACATCCGCCATCCGTGTCGCCGGCGACAACATCACCGTCGAGTGCCGCGGGACGGCCCTCGAACACGAGGGCGGCTTCGCCAAACGCCGCAAACCCAACTCGGCCTTTCTGGTCGACAACTGGTCGAACGTCGAGATACACGGGTGCAGCGCACGGGGCTTCCGCTACGGTCTGATCGCCAAGAAGACCGAAAACCTGAAGGTCGTCGACGTCGACTTCAGCCGCAATTTCGACGATCCGGACAAACGGCGCGTCTTCAACCCCGTCAACGGAGGAGGCATTCGACTCGAGGGCGCTCGCGGTGGCGTCGTCCGCGACTCGACGCTCCAGCACAACTGGAATGGACTGGCGCTGATCGACTCGCGCAAGGTCGAGGTGCGCAACAACGATACGGCCCCGAGCTCCAACAGCGGCATCTCGCTGATCCGCTCGCACGACAACGTCGTCGAGAACAACGATTTCTCGAGAAGCTTCCGGGGCGACGACGTCTCGTTTCCCGACAAATGGTACGGCGCCCACCTCAAGGACTCGGCCGGTGTCATCATCGACGATCGATCGTCGAACAACCGCGTGGTCGGCAATCGCATCGCGCGTAGCGGCGACGGCATCGTGCTCCGCGACGTCTCGGGCTTCTGTGCGACGGACAACCAAATCGAGAACAACGAATTGTCGGAGATCGCCCATCACGCCCTCGAGAGCACGTGTAACGGCAACACCTTCGTCGGCAACAAGGTGACCGACAGCCGATTCGGCGTCTGGCTCGAAGGGGCCTCGGAGACGGTGGTGCGCGACAACCGCATCCAGAACAGTCGCGTCGACGGCATCGCCGTCCAGATCGCCGACACTCGCCACGTCACCCTCAAGGGCAACACAATCGCGGGCAGCGGGCGCGCCGGCCTGCTCGTCTCGGGCCGCACCTACCGGGCTCGCCACGGTCTCGACCGCTGGGGCGACAAACTGAGCCACACCAGCCATCTGCTGGTCCAGCACAACACCTTCCGCAACAACGATGCACGCGACGTCTTCACCTCCTCGACTCGCGCCGTCCTCCTGGCCTCGAACTGCGCCGGAGGCGACGAGCTCGATCTCGAGGTCGGCCGCGAGGCGACCTTCGTCGATACCACGGGGGCGTGCCGCGACGGAAAACAAAGCGAAGCCCCTCGAGCCGAGCTGACCGTCCCGGATGCCACCCGCGTGGGCACCTCCGCGTCGCTCGACGCCTCGAACTCCCAGATTCCGGGCAGCTCGGATGGGTCGACGACCTTCCGATGGCTCGTCCAGTCGGCGAGCTCGACCTTCGACGAGATGCCCTCCGCCGTGGCGGCCGGTCCGCAGGGGAAGCGCATCGAACCGACCTTCGACGAGCCCGGCCTCTTCGACGTCTCGGTGACGGTCGACGACGGCGAACGGGGCGCCATGGCCTGGGACCAGATCGCCGTCCTGCCCGAGGGAACGGTGCGCGGGCAGGCGGCCGGCGACTGGGGTTACGGCTGTGCCAAGGGGGACGACAAACCCGTGGACGGAGAGGGCGACTGCACGACGACCATTGCGGAGACCGACGGGCTCGACGACAAGGCGGTCCACGTCGAGACGAACGCCTCCTACGATTTCAAGATCTACACGCCCGGGGATGGCGGCCTCGATCTCGATGTCAGCGACCGCAACCGTCTGGGCTTCTTCTTGAAGGCGACCAACTCGAACGGCCGGGGCTGGCAGGGCGGCAACTTCCCGCTCGTCAAGCTCGAGGGCGATGGTGGAGCCGTGGCGTACCGACCGGAGTCGCAGCGCATGCCCATCCACTCCGAGCAGTGGACCTTCGTCTCGATTCCGCTCGATGGGGGCGACGGCTGGGCGCGCAACGACGAGGGCGGCTCGCTGACGGACGTCGACCGAATCGCCCTCTACGCCGACACCTGGGGGTTCGACCCCGTCGAGATCTGGATCGACGGGGTCGTCTTCTACTGAACCTCATCCGTGTCCCACCTCAGACCGAGAGAAATCGCTCCGACGAGGCGACGATGAAGTGGGGATTGAGCAGGTCGGGCTTGTTGTAGCGGAACGGCTCGCCGTCGACGGTCTCGATGACGCCGCCCGCCTGCTCGACGACGCTGTGCGCGGCACCGATGTCCCACTCCATGGTCGGGGCGAGTCGCGGGTAGACGTGAGCCTCGCCCTCGGCGACCAAACAGAGCTTGAGGGCGCTGCCGACCGGGACGAGCTCGACCTCGTTGTCGAACGTCTCCTCGAGCCGATCGACGAAGGCCTGGGTCTCGTCGTTGATGTGCGAGCGACTGACGACGACGTGGATGGGGCCGTCGCCCGGGTCGTCGACCTCGAGTTCGACCTCTCCCTCCTCGGGCGTGTGCTTGTAGGCGCCCTCACCGTCGGCGCCCCACCATGTCGTCTCCATGTCGGGGGCTCGCACGACCCCGAGCCGAGGCGTGCCCCCCTCGATCAGGGCGATGTTGACGGTGAATTCGCCGTTGCGCTTGAGAAATTCTTTGGTGCCATCGAGCGGATCGACCAGCCAGAACCGATCCCAGTCCTGCCGCTCGTCGTACGGCGTATCCTCCGACTCCTCGGCCAAAATTGGAATCGAGGGCGTCGCCTCCTCGAGACGAGCGGTGATGATCTCCTGGGCGTTGAGATCGGCCTCGGTCAGGGGTGAATCGTCGTCCTTGTATTCGGCCTCGACCTCCATGCTCTCGTAGACGTCGAGGATGGCATCCCCGGCCTCCTCGGCAATCGAGCGGAGGTCGTCGATCCAGTGGGTCGGCGAACGTGTTTCGTCGATCATGTGGCAGCTCCCGTGGGGTCAGAAGGGATATGTCGCGTCGAGCGCCGCCCAATGTGTGAGAGATCCGGGGTCAGTGCAAATCGAGAAGGTTCGAGGCGAGCGCAAACCGTTCGCCCATTCGTCGAGGACTCGAGATCAGACGGGACGCGGCCAAGCGGGAGATGGACAGGGACATGGCGAGGGACAACGTGTCAGGACGAGGCGGTGGGGCGCGGTGCCGTGTCGTGCTATCGTGGGGAGTGCATCATCGACGACACACGACCTCTTCAGCGAGGAGACCTCATGCTCGAGACACTCGAATCATTCGATGAGGCGTCCGATCTGGATGACTGGAAGACCGTCGACGACGTCGTGATGGGCGGCCGATCGTCGAGTCGACTCCGGTGGGACGCATCCGAGCCAGATGCATCCGAGGCGAGCGAAGAGCCGGCGAGCTGGATGCGCTTCGAGGGAACCATCTCGCTCGAAAACAACGGCGGCTTTTGTTCGGCGCGACAGCGCGAGGCCGATCGGGGCATTCGCGGGCTAGAAGCCGTTCGGTTGACGGTGCGAGGCGGGGACAAACGCTACAAGTGGACGATTCGCACCGCCGATACGCCCGACAGCTCGAGCTGGCGCCATCCCTTCGAGACCACATCCGGGGACTGGCAGACGATCGAGCTTCCGCTCGCCGACTTCGAGCTGTGGCGCCGGGGAACGCATCTGTCGTCGGAACGGTCGCCCGATCCATCGAAAATCACCTCGCTCGGCATCCTGATCTCCGACGAGCAGGCAGGCGACTTTCGTGTCGATCTGGCCGAGATCGCCGGGGAGCTCGAGAGCGAGTCAACGAGGTGAGTCCCGGCGATCATCTATCCGACCATGTATGCGTTTCAGACGTTCCGCCATACGTCACACTTGTGCCCAGACGGGTTGAGCTTCCTCGCGCGAGTCGGAGAAAACGAGCGCATCGGCGACGGCCTCCAGCTCGCGTTTGGCGTCGTCGACACTCGCGTCGACGAGGGCTACGACCTCGCCCTTCGCGTCTCGCGCCTGTCGGATTCGAGTCTCATCGTCCGCAAGATCGCCGACATCGAGGCGTGCATCTGTGCCAGCCCCGGCTATCTGGAGGCTCGCGGCGAGCCCGAACCCCTCTCGAAGCTGAAGGAGCACGACTGCGTCGTCTACAGCTACCCTCCCACGACCCGCACCTGGGAGTTCACGGCGCCGGAGACGATCGATGGCCCGATCGAGGCCAACAACGGCTCGAGACGCCGGCATCATGGGACCGTCGTTTGTCGTCTCCGAACTCATCCAGGCGGGACGGCTCGAACCCATCTTGACGGAGTGGTCGCTGGATGCGGGCGGGATCTGGGCGCTCTATCCCCACCGCCGCCGCCTGTCGGCGAAGGTCCGAGCGTTTATCGAGCTGTTGCAGGAAGGCTTCGCGGATCCGCCGTGGCGGCTGTAAAATTCGAACTCAGGGGGGAGGGTATACCCAAAACCCCCTGCCGAACGAACGCTCGACAGGGGGCGAAGGGAGAGAGGCAGAACGTACCACGACTCAGACGGGGCGGACGCCGCTCTTGCGCCAGGGGCGCTCGACCTGCTTGTTTTCGGACAGTTCCAGCCCGCGAGCGATGTAGTTGCGGGTCTCGCGCGGGTCGATTACCTCGTCGATGAAGGCGCGCCCGGCGACTTTGTAGATGTCGATGTAGGGCTCGATCATCTCGATGAGCTGTTGTTTGCGCTGGGCCAGCTCCGCCTTGTCGTCGATGTTCTGGGCCATCTTGCGGCTGAAGATCTCAACCATGCCCTCCGGTCCCATGACGCTGATCTCGGCGGTCGGCCAGGCGGCGATCAGGTCCGGCTCGTAGGCCTTGCCGCACATGACGTAGTAGCCCGCGCCATAGGCCTTGCGCACGATGACCGTGATCTTGGGGACGGTCGCGCTGGAGACCTCGTAGAGCATCTTCGCGCCGTGGCGAATGATGCCTTCCTTTTCATACTGAGACCCGACGATGAAGCCCGGCACGTCCTGGAAGAAACAGAGCGGGATGTTGAACGAGTCACAGAGGTTGACAAAGCGGGCCGCCTTGTCGGCCGAGTCGTTGTCGAGCGCGCCCCCCATGCCGCCCATCGGGTTGTTGGCGACGAGCCCGACCGGTCGCCCCTCGATGCGGGCAAACGCCGTGATGAGCTGTTTCCCGAACATCGGCTTCATCTCGAACATCTCGCCGCCGTCGACGACCATCTCGAGCAGGTCGTGCATGTCGTAGGCACGGCGGCGCTTCTCGGGCAGGACGTCGAGCAGTTCCTCGCGAATTTCGCCGCCCTCCTCGCGTTCGGGATCGCCGTCGAAGTCGTGGATCGCCGGCGTCTCCTCGCAGTTCGGAGGGAAGTAGCTGAGGTAGTCCTTGATGGCGTCGAGGCACTCCTCGTCGTCCTCGTACATCTGGTCGGCGACGCCGGAGTGCTTGTTGTGGACCTCGGCCCCTCCGAGCTCCTGTTCGCTGACGTCCTCGCCGGTGGCAGCGCGCACCAGAGGAGGACCGCCGAGCGCCATGAAGCTGTTGTCCTCGACCATCGGCACGAAGTCGGCCAGGCCCGGAATGTAGGCCGTACCGGCGGCGCCGGGTCCGACCATGGCCGCGATCTGCGGGACGACCCCCGACATCTCGACTTGCTCGCGGAACAGGAAGCCGGAGTCGGCGAACATCGAGACGCCCTCGAGCGTATCGGGGTCCATGCCGCCGCCGTGGACGCGGGCGCCGGCCGAGTCGACCAGCCAAATCATCGGGACGCGGTTCGTGAGGGCGAACTCCCGGCAGCGAGCGACTTTGCGCTCGTTGACGTCGCCGATGGTCCCGCCGAGCACCGTGAAGTCGTAGGCGGCGCAGACGGCCGTCTGGCCGTTGATCTCGCCCCATCCGGAGACGACGCCGTCACCCGGGGCGCGGACGTCCTCCTGGAGGTTGCCCATCTTGTAGAACTGGCCGTGCTTGCCGAATTCGGTGAAGGAGCCCTCGTCGAACAGGTAATCGAGACGCTGGCGGACGTCCCATTTGCCCTTGTCGTGTTGTTTCTCGACGCGCTCTTCGCCCCCCATCTCGTCGGCTTCCTCGCGCTTCTCGTCGAGCTCCTCGACAAGTTCACGCATCAGCTCGTTTTTACTCATTTCAGTCCTCGTCGTATGGAGTTCCCAGTCATCTCATCGTGTCTGCGAGTGCTTTCTATAGAGGAGGGGCTTACGTTAGTAAACACTTACAAATGCCAGACGCAGGGCGATCGCATTAGAGGTATAAGTAACACATTCACGGTTCGACCTCCGTCAGGTCGCCTCCATTCGTCCGTCAAGGAGTCGCTGAAGCCATATGCCAGCAGGGATGCTGGCGCTCCGAACCCATATCGAGTCGATTCGAGGGCCTGACTCCGGAGCGCCGGCTTCCAGCCGGCTCATATCCGCGATCATTCAATCCTTATGCGATCGCCCTGATGCCAGACGGCGGTCTTCTCGTGTGTCATCTTTCGACAGCCTCGCGATTGCAGCCAGACGCCCAGAGTGATCGCATGCAAATGGACTCTTTCTGCCTTGGAGTCGACGAGTTCGTCCGCTTCGAGCGAGCGATCGTGGATTTGCCAGCGGGGCGGCCCACGTCGACGACGTATAGCGCTCCAAGTCCCTGTTGGGTCTGTGCCGGACGGCCCGACTCCGCAGCGCCATCTTCCAGCCGGCTCACGCTCGCAGTGAGAGCCTCCTCATGCGACGGCCTTCGGGCCAGCTACCCTCGGAATTTGTCAGGCACGGCCGCCGGATCTAGTGTATGCATACGAATGAGCGTTCTCTATCTCGCTCCCCCCCCCGCCCCCGGCGAGCGCATGGCTGAATTCGAGAGTCTCGAAGATTACGAGGAAGCGTGCGATCAGTGCGATCGCGATCGATACGTCGTCTATCCCGACGGTGACGTCGCGCGAGCCGAGATCTGCGAGCAATGCTTCGAGAACTGTCCCGCCTGCCATGACGAGCGCTACACGTACGTGACCGACGATCGAGGGTATCGGTATGCCAAGCCATGCGACGTGTGTGGCTCGCTTCGACAGCGGGTCGAAGCATTCAACACGGCTGGCATTCCCGCTCGCTACTACGAAAAAGCTGCCATACTGAGTCGGTTCCGGACCAAGACGGAGGCGGGCCGCTCGATCGGCAATCTCCGCGATGTCCGAACCCGGATGTTTGAGTGGGTAGGGGAGTTTATTCCAGGGGAGACGGGCTTTTTGCTCCACGGTGATGTCGGCACGGCCAAAACTCACCTGCTCGCCGCCGTCGTCCGCAAGCTGACCCTCGAGAAGGGATACAACTGCCGATTTGTCGAGTTTACCCATCTCCTCGGGGAGCTCCGCGAGCAGTTCGATCAAGGACGGGGAGAATCCGAGATTCTCCAGCCTCTCGCCGAGATTCCGGTGCTGGCGATCGACGAGCTCGGCAAGGGACAGAACACCGAGTGGCAGCTTTCGATCATCGATCAGATCATCTCGAAGCGGTACAATCGCGACCTGACGACGCTCTTTACGACCAACTACCCCCTGACCTCCGACCATCGCGACTCGGGGAGTTCGGGGGCGAGTTCCGGCATGCCCGCCAGGGCGACCGAGAAGACCCTTCGCGAATGCATCGGCGAACGCATCTTCAGCCGACTCCACGAGATGGCAGAGTTCGTCCACCTCGACGCCCCGGACTATCGACAGCACGACCGCTGACCCGATCTCGGGGGATGAGGTTCCTCAGAGGCGGTGTTCCATCTCGCGATCCAGTCGTTCGAAGAGTTCGCGCACGGTGCGGGCATTCTGCCCGAAGTCTCCCTTACCCACCCTCGATTCACTCCGCGCATGGACGAAGATCTCGTCGCCGTCGGACTCGAGGCGCACCGTCAAGTCATCGATGAAATCGATCCATCTCGTGTGGATTTCGGCATGAACCTCGAGATCCTCGTCGTCGGATTCGACCAGCTCCCAGCGATCGCGTCCGCCGATGGCTACCTCGACCGCCTCGAGCACCTCGGCGGCGTCGGCCCGATAGCGGCGGGGTTCGATCTCCGGGTACCAGCCCGAATCGTCCGTTTGAGCCTCGTTGTTGAGGAGGGGACGCAAAGTGCGTTCGATGAAGTTGGGATCGTCCGACATGCCAAACCTCGTCGTAGTGCCAGCAACAAACCAAACGACAGACCACCTTTCGAGAACATCGGCAGGGCTATCGGCCGAGCATGATGTCTTGCACTCCACACGATGGAGCTAGCTCGTGCCGCTACACGCCTCCGATAGAGGGGCAAACGCTCGAGCGCAACCGGCGTCACTTGCATTTTCACGGATGATTGTCACATTGCACAAGGTGTCGAACGTGTCCCTGATTGCAACGAGGTATCCATGTCAAAAGGTCGACATTTGATTGTGATGCGCCACGCTCAGAGTCCGGCTCGAGCCGACGTCCAGCGCGATCGCGATCGCCCGCTGAGCGATCTCGGTCGCGAGGATGCGCGGCGAGTCGGCGAGCACCTCTACGAACTCGGATGGAGTCCCGAACGAGTTGTGAGCAGCGATGCCGTCCGAACCCGTCAGACCTGGGACGAAGTGGGGGACGCATTCCGGGAACAGGGAGTCGACCCCGACGTCCAGTACACGAACGAACTGTACGGCGCCGATCTCGAGGACGTCTGCGACCAGCTCTGGGCCCTGGAGACGGACGTGACACGCGCTGCCGTCGTGGGGCATCAACCGGGGCTCGAACGCATCGTCGAGTGGTTGACCGACACGAACGTCAGCCTCCCCCAGGGGAGCGCCGTGCTCCTCGAGGGGAGTGGCGACACCTGGGCCGATGCGGTCCAGCAACATGCGTGGAGCTTCGTAGAGATGATCCGACCGAATGCCCTACGGCTTGAAAACCAGGACGAGTGAGATACCGATGAGCGACCTGCCTCGCCTCCATGTCATCACCCATCGCCACCACGCCCGGCGAGGACTCGGATCGCTTCCCGACGTCGTCGGAGCCGTCATCGAGGGTGGGGCCCGCCTGATCCAGTTTCGCGACAAGGACCTCGGCGCCGACGACCGGCTGGAGATGGGCCGACAGCTCGAGCCCCATCTCGTCGACGATGAAGTCGAGTGGCTCATCAACGATCGGGCGGATCTGGCTCAACTCCTCGACGCCGACGGGCTTCACTGTCCCTCCGATGGCCTGCCCGTCGCCGAGGTCCACCGCCTGATCGACGATCCGTGGGTGGGCGTCTCCACTCACGACCTCGAGGAGGCCCGCGACGCCCAGGCCTCCGGCGCCGACTTCGTCACCCTGAGCCCCATCTTCGAGACCGACGCCAAGCCCGGCTACGGGCCGCTCTTGGGACTCGATCGGCTCGACGAGGTCACCGACCGACTCGAGATTCCGGTCTACGCCCTCGCCGGCATCACCCCGGACCGCGCTGCCGACTGCCTCGAGGCCGGCGCCCACGGCGTGGCCGTCATGAGTGGCATCATGGGGGCTGAACGACCCGAAGAAGCGACTGAGCAGTATTTGGAGGCCACTGCTGCATCCGACTGAAGGATGGAGCCCGGCGACTCGCGTGAAGCATCCGACGTCACGAGGATTCGCATGCCAAACGCTCGATCGCGAGACAAACGAGTGACGGCCATTCTGGGCGGAATGGGCCTGATGTGCGTGCTGTTCGGACTCGGGGTGGTCGTCGTGCCGACCTGGGTGGGCGAGGTCATCGGCTACCGCTTTGCCACGGATGGCGCCAAACTCGATTTTACCACCGTCTACGGCGGATTTTTCGGCGCGCTCGGCGTCTTTTGGCTCTTGAGTCCATGGCGCCCCGAATGGCGAGAGGCGGGAGCAGCCCTCCTGGCGATCACGTCGACCGGGGCGATGGTCGTGCGGGGGACGGGCGCAATGATACTCGGTATCACGGAGCTTCAGACGCTCGGCATCTTCGCCGGAGAGCTGTTGATGACCGCCGTCGGATGGGCGACCTGGGGTTGGAGTTGGCGCGAGCGCGAGGCGAGTTGAGTGATTATAAACTGCCGAGCGGGAGACGACTCTCTCAGGCTGCCTCCTGTCGCAGTCCGAAGAGTTCGTCGTGGAGGGTGAACTCGACGATCCCGGTCGGGTTGTTCTCGAGGACGTGTCGCCAGTATCGATCGCCGAGCTCGACCGCCTTCTGAAAGCCGGCCGACGTTCGGCGCAGTCGGTGGACAGCCGAGACGAGGGGCCGTAGCGCTCGGAGTGCCGGCGTCAACGGCGATCGAGGCACGTCGAGCTGATCGGAGAGCGACTCGCCGAGGAGCTCGCGGACTAGCGCCCGAGCGAGATGTCGGGCGAGTGGCGGATTGACCCCCGCCTCGCCTTCGGGGGGCTCGATCTCGAGAAAGGATCGCGTCAGCTCGCGAGCGTCGTCGTCCGGAGGCGCTTGGGTGAGCTCGATGAAGTTTTCGTATCGCTCGGCGTCGTGACGGTTGGCGGGCAAAAGCTCGGGCTCGACGCCCATTAGATAGCCGACGTATCGCCATAACGCGAGGTGGTCGCGTTCTTCTTGCTCGGCCGGTTCCAGCCCGAGCACCTCCAGCCCTTCTTGCCAGTGGGTTGAAAAAAGGAGCAAGGTCGCCAGCATGTCGTGCTGATTGATGGGAACTCCCCATTCGTCGTTCCACTGGGCCTTGCGCTCGATCATGTCCCGAACTTGGGCGTGGATCATCCGCACCGTGACGGCCGCGACGAGCCCGTCGTTTCTGGGGTCGAGCCCGCCGGGTTTCGAGACGTCGTAGACGAATTTCGAGGTCTCGGCGAGTCGCTGGTGAACTCCGTGGCCGAGACGGCCGCTGAGCACCAGGGGTTTGTTACCCGCCGGAGACGTATATCCTGATATTAGCGATTTGGCGCCGAGGACGATCCCCCCGATGACGTGGGTGCTCAAGAAAAACCGGCCTCCCCGGCCGAGCTGGTCGCGATCGACCCAGGCCGGTACGGTCGTGACCTGATCGATCAGCGCAAAAAGCTCGTCCGGAGCTTCTTCGACGGCCTCGGGCCCCTCGCGAATCGCGATGCCGATGGCCTGTAGTAGTCGACCGCGAGGCCAATCTCGAGTCGCGGCAATCAAGTCGTCGGCGAGCGGATCGCCTCGCTGCAACCAGTGACCCATCCGATCGACGAGATCGCCGAAACGTCGCCGGGCCTCACCACGATTGACCATTCGGTTCGGAATTTTCATGTCGTCGCGCCTCCTCGAAGAGAGCTTTGTTCCCGGCCTACACCATAAAAATATAGGACGATCCCCCGCTGACATTCCCGTGCGATAGTGTCCACACACGCGACAGGCCCCGAGATCACTCAGGTATCTGGCACGAGAGGGGACAATTCGCCGATCCGTTCGCAGGCTGCCTCGAAGGCCGAGCGTCGGCGAATGCGCTCGAACCAACGGCGCGACCGCCGATAGGCATTGTTGGAGGGGCCAGCGAGGGCCATCCCGACCGGCACGCTCATTTGGATGTCGGCCGCCGAGAACGCATCGGAAGTGAAATAGTCGCGATCGGCGAGGGCCTCCTCCCAGAAGTCGAGGTGGCGCTCGATGCGAGGCTGAATGTACTCGGCGTCGATGGCATCGCCCACCAGACCGATCAGCGAACTGACCGGCCACGGCGCCTGTTCGGGAAGTTCGTTGAAGACGATTCGCATGACCAGATCCGGCATGGCCGTCCCCTCGGCGTAGTGCATCCAATAGCGGTAATGCCGACGAGCATCGGGGGCATCTTCGGGTCGAAGGGTCCCACCGCCGAAATGATCCAGGAGGT
>JAQCND010000106.1 GCA_028274765.1 Bradymonadaceae bacterium | reverse complement strand
GGAGGTGGACCCCTCTCAGATCGTTTTTCACGGCCGTTCGCTCGGTGGAGGCGTCCTCTCTGCCCTGGCTCGCCACCACACGCCGGCTGCTTTCATCCTGCAGTCGACGTTCACCAGCCTCGCCGACCTGGCGTGGCACCACTATTCGGCGCCCTCTTTTCTGCTGAGAGACAGCTTCGACAACGAGTCGGTCCTCTCGGCCCTCCCCCAGCCCGTCTTGATCATGCACGGGAGCGACGATCAGATCGTGCCGGTCGACCACGCCCATCGCCTCCACGAGACCGCCCAGAACAGCGAACTTCTCGTCCTCGACGGCTGCGGGCACAACGACTGTCCGATGCGGTGGGACGCCATCGACGACTTCTGGACCGAACACGTCTTTTCGGGATGAGAGCGGGTTTCAAAACCTTTTGCTCTTCAGACCAAGCCGGCTGGGAGCCGGCGCTCCAGAGGGGTACTCCAACCGCAATGAGCGTCACCCGAACGTCCCAGACCCGTAAATGAGATGTTGAAATGTGCTTCGAATGAGGCGAAGCTGGAGGGGCGAGTGGCAGAGGGTCGTCACCTCGCCAGCCGAGCGGGACTGACCTCTCTCGACGCGAGTTCGACTCCCCTCATAATAAAAAAGCCCCGCCGGAGAGCGGGGCTGAGAGGGACGTGCATTCATGGGATGGGACGGGCGGTTCGATCAGTCGCCCTCGGTGAGGCTCTCGACTCGCCAGGCGTCCTCCTGATCGAGCGTCTCGAAGTCACCCCCGCCGATAGTCGATTCATTGGCCTGGGTTTCGTTGTCGACTCCCCCGGACACGGTGGAGTGATTCCCCGAGGCAGTGTTGCCATTGAAGCTAAAGTTCGAGCCCCCTCCACTGACCGAGGAGTGACCGCCGCTCGCTTCGTTGTTTTCACCGGCCTGGACACTCGAATAATTGCCGCTCGCCGTGTTGTCCTGACCGCCGCTGACCGTGGCGTACTCACCCGTCGCCTCGTTGGAGCGTCCGCCGCAGACCGAGGCGTGGTTCGAGTTGGCCTGATTGCCACGACCTCCCGAGACGGCGGCGTACTGGCCACTGGCCTCGTTGCTGCGTCCGCCGAGGACTGACGAGGCATTGCCGCTGATCTCGTTGCTCCGTCCCGCGACGACGCCGCCGTAGGACGTGTAGGTGTGCTCTTGGCCGACCACGACGTTGTGCGAGCCGGTCTTGTTGGAGCTGTTCCCCTCGTCGTATCCGACGATCAGGTTGCCGGCTCCGTTGCTCGAATCGGTGTCGCCGTTGCCGTTGCGCAGATGGACGTTGACCCCTTCGAAGAGAACCGAGTTCGTGCCGTTGACCTGTGTGCGTGTCATGTCTTGCGTCTTGTCCTCGAGGGTCTTCACCCGGGAGTCGACCGAGTTGTAGTCCTGTTGAAGCTGATTGACGTCGCTCTGAGTCGACGACAGATCCGACTGAGTGGCGAATTTGGAGTCGGCGTCGGACTTCGTGTAGTAGCGATTGTCCGACTGGCTCTTCGTGTAGTAGCGATTGTCCGACTGGCTCTTCGTGTAGTAGTTGTTGAGCGTCGACTTTTGGACGTAACTGGTGAGCTGGCTCTCGTCGGCCTTCGACTCGAGTTCGCTCTTGCGGGCGTAGTTGCTGAGCTGGCTCTTGTCGGCCTTGCTCTGGAGGGCGCTCTTGTCGGCCTTGTCTTGCAGAGCACTTTGGTCGGCCTTGTCTTGCAAAGCACTTTGGTCGGCCTTGTCTTGCAAAGCACTCTGGTCGGCCTTGTCTTGAAGCTGGCTCTCCAGCGAATCGATGCGATCGGAGAGAGTATCGACGGCCTCTCGAACGTTGTTGGCCTGAACGTTCGAGCCCTGGTAGTCGGTCGACTCGGCGGTCGTCTGGACGCTGTCGACGATCTGTTGAGGGGTCTTGCCGTCGACCTTGGCGGCGTTGTCAGCCTCGCTGGCGCGCTGGGCCCGGAGGGCATAGGGCGAGATGCCGGCCGGCATCCTCGGCTGCATCGTCTGCCCGTCGACGGTCACCTGGAGCCAGTAGCGATTGCCGTCGAAGACGTCCTCGATGGAGGTCTTCGAGCCCAGCTCCACGGAGAATTTCCCGTTGGTTACCTGGACGCTCGAGTACGACTCCGACCAGACAGCCGTGCCTCCAGTCCGGGCATCGTAGAGTTCGAAGGTCATCGGGACGACCTTGTCGACGGATTGATTGCCATCACTCAAGTCCCCGACATAAGTCATCGTATCGGGGACCTGAGCGGCGAGGGTGCTACTCCAAAAGAACAGAACACTAGCGATGATGAGCGTCGTCCACGTGTACCGATGGGGGTCATTCCACATCTTGTCGATCTCCAGTTGGCGTCGATACCTCGATTGCGCGAATAATCAGTTCGTGAGGACGTCCCGGTCGCTTACGGATTCGACTCCTCGGTGGGTTCCAGCGAGACGGGCTCGAGTCGAAGCGAGCCCCCCTGAGAAGATCGATCGTCGGACGGGGGGTTGACGATGATCGCGCCACTCAGATCGTAATCCTGGCTGTGGGCTGCGCCGCCGAGCGGCACGAGACGACTTCGGAGTCGCAACCCCTCCTCGGTCCTCCCCCCGTCGCTCGAGACGCCGTCCGGCGATGGCGTCGAGCCATCGCTGGCGTCCGAGAGATTCGGTCCCTCTCCCGGCTCGCCTCTTCCCCCATCCGGTCGGGGGGGCGAAGTCGGCCCGGCGTCGGGGCCCGGATCGGAGGAAGAGCCGGACTCGCTGGTTTCGCCGCTGGCACACGCCGTACACCCGACGAGCGCCACCACGGAGACGTATGAGCACCAGTCTCGGTATCGCATGAACCTCCTCGCTGTGGTGGCCAATGAGAATGTCACTCGCGAATAGGGAGCGGGGAGCTTCGAAGTAGATGAGTATACCGAAGGAAGACACACTCTCCCGACAGGAGCCGTTGCTCTCCCACTGCCCCTCGCTCGGCGAATCTGGCTGGGGCCCACGTCCATCGGAAGCATGAGAATGCTTCGAAGTGTTCGAGTACGTGTCTGCGAAGAATACTCGAGGGCCCAACATGATGATATCGTCAAATGTACTGGATGCAGCGAGGTGGCGCAAACGAAATGGAAGACGGGTTGGCGAGGAACGCGCTCTCGTTTAGACTTTCCTGCCGTCGACGATCTTCCGCACGGACGAAGGGTCCAGTCATGTCCGAACGATTCACGAGGCGACGTTTTCTCGAGCTACTCGCCGCGGCCGGCGTCACCGCGTCCTGCGATCCCACCGGGGTGGCCGAGTCTGGCACCGAGACTCGAGAGGGACCTGAGCCCGTCGAAACCCCGAGCCACGAGTATTCGACTGCCGATGACGAGGCTTCCCCTCCCGAGAGTGACGACTCCGACGGAGCCTCCCACTCTCCAGCTCGACGGGGGCTCGACGGTTCGATGCTCGAGCGCTCCATCCCCGGTACGGACGAGTCCATTCCCGTCGTCGGGCTCGGGACCTGGCAGCAGTTCGACGTCTCGTCCAATTCCGACCGTTTGCCCCAGCTCGAGAAGGTCCTTCGGACGCTCATCGAGCTCGAGGGCACGGTCGTCGATACGTCGCCGATGTACGGCCGCGCCGAGCGCACGCTCGGCTCCCTGATCGACGAGATGGGCAATCGGGACGAACTCTTTTTGGCGACCAAAGTCTGGACACGCGGCGAGCAATCTGGCATCGAGCAGATGAAATCGTCGATGCAGAAACTCGGAGTCGAGCAGGTCGATCTGATGCAGGTCCACAATCTGCTCGACTGGGAGACCCACCTCGAGACGCTCCGCGGCTGGAAAAAAGACGGACGCGTCCGACACGTCGGCATCACGCACTATACGAGCAGCTCGCTCTCTCGTCTCGCCGATATCCTCGAGTCCGAATCTTTTATCGATGTCGTACAGTTTGCGTACTCGATCGAATCTCGCGGTGCCGAGGAACGACTGCTCCGCGTCGCCGACGAACAGGATGTCGCCACGCTCATCAATCGTCCCTTTGAGGGGGGGCGGCTTTTCGCCCGCACCAAACAGCGCGAACTGCCCGATTGGGCCGACGAGTTCGACTGCAACACCTGGGCCCAGTATTTTCTCAAATACCTCCTCGGCGACGACCGCGTGACCTGTGTCATTCCCGGCACCAGCGACCCCGAACACGCCGCCGACAATCTCAAGGCCGGTTACGGCGCGCTCCCCGACGAGACCCAGCGCCAACGAATGGTGAGCTACTGGAATCAGTGAATACGTACCCCGAGCGCGCTGTTACCCGACTGAGCCCGTCGAGATTCCCCCCCTGACCCCGGACAAACGGATGATGCGAACACGCCATACCAACATCGCACGAGTCGCCGTCGTGCTCCTGGGTGCCTGTCTCTTTTACGGGGGACTGGCCGAGGGACTCGATCTGGTGACTCCTCACATCGAGCCCGAGCGCGAGCCCCATCCTGGACTGCGCGACGACAAACTCCAGCGCGCTCTCCGCACCGACTGGTCGGCCGAGCACGACCAACTGTCGTACTGGCAGGCGCGCAAATCACTGTTCAACGAGGTCGACGGCGACGGACGCGAGGCTGAGGGCCTCTACACCGGGGAGACCATCAGCTACTACTCGCAGCCCCTTCCCAACAAGGGACTGATGGAACACGCCTGGCCGCTGACGCGCCTCCCGGCCGAGGCTCGAACGGATCTCCATCATCTCTTCCCGGCCATCCCCGAGGCCCGAGGAGCGCGCGTCAACCTCCGATACGGGGACGTCCTCGTGGCCGTTTGGTCGCGCGGAGGCTCCAAAGCCGGTCCCTCGACGGGCGTCAAACCGGTCTTCGAGGTGCGCCAGTCTCGCCGCGGCGACATCGCGAGGGCGATGTTCTACGTGGCGACGATGTACGACCTCGAAATCCCCGAGAGCGAAGAGAAGGTCCTGCGCAAGTGGCACGCATCGGATGCAGTCGATCGCCACGAACGCAACCGCAACGAGCGCGTCGAACGGGCCCAATCGTCAAACAATCCCTTCGTGGATCATCCGGGGCTGGTCGACCGCATCAGTGATTTCTGATCGCCCCTGAACGGCGTCCCCCACATCGCCCCGTCTCTCTCACTCTCGATCGAGTGAGGAGGCGGGGTGTTTTTTGTGACAGTCCATTGGAGAGGCGTCGACTCATTCGGCCGGGAAGAAGCCCGGATTGGCCGATTCATCCTCTGAGGAATCGTCCGAGTCGTCCGATGCTTCTTTGCCATCGCCGGTTGAATCAGAGGGGGAGGACGATTCTTCGGAGGAGGACGAATCGTCGGCGTTCGCTTCCGATGTCGAGGGCTGAGAGTCGTCGGCGTTCGAAGGAGAGGAGCCGCCCTCGGAGACGCGAGCTGTCTCGTCCGAAGTCGATGGGTCAGAAGGTTGAGAGGGGGCCGACTCGTC
>JAQCND010000091.1 GCA_028274765.1 Bradymonadaceae bacterium | reverse complement strand
CCCAACCACCCGAGATGGAATCAGGGTGGTGACCCTCTCTTGTCTTATGGCCGGTCTTCGGCGGGTGGCGCGTACAGGCGCGCCAGGGGGGAACACGTGGGGACGTGTATCTCGGTGGCTGGCGTCCTCATGTCTCGACATGCGATATTGACACATGAGTGCGGATGGAGAGGCGACGCTCTGCCCAATCGGCCTGAAGGACGACCGGTTGGAACCAACGCTCCACATATGCTCGAACGAACGGCTGACATGTATCGTCCGTGGGGGCAACTCCAGACGCCGAATGTCAGTTGGGGGTCGGCTCGAAAGTCACGTCCACTTCCAGATAATAGAGCGACGTTCGCCCCTCGAAACCGGAGTCGGTACCGAGCAACAGCCAGAGTTCGCCCTGTCCGTTGGTCATCACGTTGCTCGTGTGGGTGTGGTTTCGCACGAGCTCCTTGTACTTGTCCTCGGACTTCTCACACGGCACGCCATTGGCGATGTGTCCCGTGACACTCGCCGCCGGCCCTCCAGTCGACTGGTTCCCCTTGTCGACGTTCAGCCGATAATTTCCGTCGTCGACGACCTTTTTCGGTTCGACAGTCGAACCGCCCGCCTTTAAATAGACGGATTCTCCCGGAGCGCCTCCGATGCCGACGCAGTTGCTCGGAGCCTTGGAGGCGAACGTGATCGTCCAATTCAGCCGATACGCCGTGTTTGGCTGGAGTCCTCTCCCGATCTTGCGTTTGAGAAACATGAAGAGATCGTCGGAGTTGTTCTCGCTGCTCAGGAAATGGCCCGTCCCCGAGCGATTCAATCCCGATGGCACCGAACGGATGTCGGCCTCGAAGCCGAATTTCTGGAGGTTCCAGTCGCTCGGATAGTCGGTCAGCCCCGCCTTCCATTCTTGGGCGCCATTGGCGAAGTCCCAGCTCATCGTCATCGCCCCGGAGCCGCCATCCGAGGTATCCGACGTATCGGCGGGACCCGCGTCGGCTCGTCCGCCGTCTGTGACATCGCGTTCGCCGCCATCGCTCGAACGGGTGTCGTGACGACTCGTGTCGTCGGGTTCGGAGGTGTCGGCCGACGTATCGCTCGAATCGGGACGATCGCTGGTATCCGAGACGTCTCTCGGCTCCATCGTGTCAGAGGGTGGTTCGCCTCCCCCGCCCGACCCTGTATCCCCGATCTGAGGCGGCTCACCGGGGTCGGAAGCGTCGGGAAGCGTTCCGGGCGACCCGGGATCTTCGTTGCAGGCGACAAGCAATCCAACACAGGCGAGTGTCGTCAGCACGAGATGGTATCGCATGGGCATGACAGCAATGAATGGTGGAAGTCGAGCTTGTCGAAGCACGAAGAGGTCGATCGTATACTCCGCACTTCAAATATACACGCAAAAACCATGCTAGCTCAATTGCCTCCCCCTGATCGCGACCAGTACGAATGCTCGGCTCCGTCAATATTGTCGCATTCGACGGGGCGAGACTCGCATTTTTGAGACGGGTCAACGCTCCAAACCAATCGGGGAGAGATGCCTACGGCACGTGCCGTCGCAGAGCCTCGAAGCGTGCAGAGGACTCCAATCGACGTCCGAGCTCGGACGTCGGGGCTCACCGGCTGACAAATACTGGGCTGACTGTTCTCGAGCACCTGCAGAAAAAGCGAGGTTTCACTCTGGTCGTCGGCCTCGGCTCGGATCGTCACCGAACCTTCCCCGAGTGAGAGTTCGACCTGATAGAAGAGCGTGTCATACGTCCTCTGTGTAGGAACGAGATTGCAGGGACTGTACTCGCCCCCACTGAGGATGCGTTAGTCCTCGAGGGTTTCGCCGACCGAGATGGTCTGGGGCTGCGAACGGTTGGCGTGATCGATGAGCGGAACGGTCTCGATATAGATGCCCGATATCACCCTGCCTCCCATGTGTGTTCGGATGATTTCGTCCCCGTCGCTGCAGTGACCAAGATGGACCCGACAGGGTGGGAGCACTCGTCCAGCCCGAGGGCCATGGTCATTCAAAACATGATCGAGTGACGCTAGCTGTCACCTCACCCCTGCCCCGTGAGGAGTCGCACGGCCGTCGCCAGCGTCAACCCGGCGACCTGCCAGCAAGGGTACTCACGTCACAGACGCAAAGACAT
>JAQCND010000090.1 GCA_028274765.1 Bradymonadaceae bacterium | reverse complement strand
GCATTCGACCGTTTCGTCGAGGAGCGAAGTCACGACAAGGGCAAGTTCTGTGCGGGATGTCACGATCCGGTGCCTCTCTTCGAAGGCAAGATCGGCCAGCCCGTCTCGCCCGACCTGGAGAGTGCCCACGCCGGTGTGACTTGCAACGTCTGTCACGGGATCCAGACCCCGACGACCGACGGCAACGCCAGCTACGCACTCGACACGTCCCCCGTCCCCGTGCCCGAGGGAGATGACCCCGAGTCGATCGAGCGTCACAGAGAGCGAGTGACGACCTCGACGACGGACGGTGACGCGATGTGTGCCAGTTGTCATCGGGGGTTTCTGTCGCAGGCGACCGGCCACGACGTCTTCCTCTTCGGATTCGATGAATACGGCCCCTGGCGGCGCTCCGGCTGGAGTGGCAGCAAAACGACCCGCATCGATCAGCCCGTCGACAACCAGGGATGTATCGACTGTCACATGCCCGAGACGGGGGGCGACGGCGGGAGCCATGCCTCTCATCGGTTTCCGGGTGGGCACACGACCTTCGCTGCCATGCTAGAGGCGCCCCAACAGATGGATGCCATCGGGAAGTTGCTTCGAGACGCCGCCACCATCGATGTTGCGGCCGCGGGGACGGGAGAGTCTCGTCTCCCCGACGCGTCGGACGAGTTCGACCTCGAGTCCGGCGAACGCCTCTGGTTCGACGTCGTCGTGCGCAATCTCGGCGGAGGTCACCGGCTGCCGGGGGGGCAGCGCGATCTGCGCGATACCTGGATCGAGGTCGTCGTCGAGGATGCGAGCGGCGAAGTGGTGGCGAGCGCCGGCACGCGACACCACAAGACGGGCTCCGATCCAACGGCGCATCGACTCCGAGCCAAAGTCCTCAATCCCGAAGCTGACTCCGAGAAGACGCATCAGGTCTCGCATTTTCGTACCAAGGCGTACGATCACACGATCCCGCCGCGCAATGCCGAGCTGGTGCGATACGACTGGACGCCCTCCGACGACGGCTCGATCGACGATCCGCTGACCATTCGGGCCAGGCTCCAGCATCGACGTCTCACCGAGAGTTTCCAGTCCGACGTCTGCGAGGCGACTCGAACCGAGCGCGGGCGGGCCTTTCTCGAGGCGACCGAGCGGTATCTCGACCGCCGCCCCGATCCGTGCCTCGACCAGCCCGTCGTGACGATGACGTCCGATACGGCGACGATCTCGCGCGATGCGTTCGAACCCACCCCGGACGTCCCCGACTGGCGGCGGTGGTTCGATCGCGGACTGGCCCTGCAGAGTCACCTGTCTCAGAATCTCGACGAGGCAATCGACAGCTTCGAGCGCGCCCGACGCGCCGTCGAGTCCACCGACGTCTCCGACGAGAAGCGCCGGCACTATCGGGCGATGACGCTCGTCGGCGAAGCCCAGGTCATGGCGCGGCAGCGGCGGCATCGGGAGGCGATCGAGACCTTCGAGCGAGCCGAGGAACTGATCGGGCGCCACCCTTCGATTTCGATGGGGCGCGGGCGAGCGTACGGTAACGTCTGGCAATTCGAGAGGGCGATCGAGGCGTACGAGCGCGCCAGCCAACACAACCCGAATGACGAGCGGGTCTGGCGGCGGCTCGCCATCGGATACGGCAGTCTCGGCCGTCACCGCGATTCACTCGTCGCCGCACAGTCGGGGCTCGAGATCGAGCCGCGCGATGCCGATCTGCTCCGTTCCCAGATGATCGCGCTCCGTCATCTCGACGTGCCTGACGGTTGGGCCGAGCGCGCCTCCGAAGCCTTCAGTCGTTACAAGTCGGACACCAGGGCCCCGCGTCTCCAGGCCGAGTGCGCCGATCGGTCGGCTCACTGCGAGCGCGAGCGACTCCCGATCCATACGCATCCCTTGCGGAGTCGATGAGCGTCTCGATCCGGGGCCGTCTCCCATCCCGAAGATGCACCTCCGAGGTCAGCAGCGCGCCCGAGTGTGGCACTCGTCGTTCGAGTCCGCGTGGCTGGCATCGCTGGCGCGGCCGCAACCGTCGCCGACTCTCGTACCCTTCTCGAGCCAGAATGTCCGTTGGGGCGCGGCCGGACACGTCGTCGAGGGGATGGAAGGGCGTATCCCCCACCATGCGAGTGTGCCGAAGAAATAGGTATCTTCACGGGGTTACCAAAGTTGGCCCACTGTCCACGGCACAGACGCGCTCCCCACTCGACGAGGACCGAGCTGCCATTCGCGAGGTCCTCGTGTCACTGCCGATGTCGTCCAGGTCGACGTCTCGCCTCGACTCGGGCTTGCGCGTCTCCTTCCGTCTCTGGTAATAGATGCATGTATGTCACGATATATGTTGACCTCTGCTTCATGCCCCCCGTCATGGACAACTCCTCACAAGACTCGAATCGCTCACTCTACAGACGCGTCTCGGAGACGAGTGCGTGGCTCGAGGAGCGCATCGAGCAGCAGCCGGAGATCGCGCTCATCCTCGGAAGTGGACTCGGTGCGCTGGCCGGCGAACTCGAAGACGACGTCACGTTTGCCTACGAGGACATTCCCCATTTTCCGGTCTCGGCCGTCGAGGGCCACGCCGGCGAACTGGTCGTCGGCGATCTTGAGGGACGTCGCGTCGTCGCCATGAACGGGCGTGTCCACTACTACGAGGGATGGACGCTCGACGAGGTGACCTTTCCGGTTCGAGTCTTTGGCATGTTGGAGCTCGATCAGCTCCTGGTCACCAACTCCGCCGGCGGGGCGCATCCGGCCTTCGACCCCGGCGACCTGATGGTGATCTCGGATCATCTCAATTTGACGGGCGACAATCCGCTCCGGGGCGACAACGACGAGCGACTCGGGCCCCGTTTTCCCGACATGACCGACGCCTACGACTCCGAATGGCGAGAGATCATCCATCGCGTCGGTGACGAACTCGGCATCGAGCTCGAGGAGGGCGTCTACGCGGGCATGATGGGACCGAGCTACGAGACCCCGGCCGAGATCCAGATGGTCCAGACCCTCGGAGGCGATGCTGTCGGCATGTCGACCGTCCCCGAGGTTATCGTCGCCAATCACATGGGACTCCGGGTGGCCGGGATCAGTTGTATCACGAATCTGGCCGCCGGGCAGGGCGATGAAGCGCTCGATCACGCCGAGGTCGAGGAGGTCGCCAACCGGATTCGCGAGACCTTCATCGAACTCGTGCGTGGCGTCGTCGCCGAGAGCCCGTGAGATCTTGTGGGCGCCCACGTCCTTCGCTACTCTGGCCGCGTCGTGCCCAGTCCATCGACCCGGCCTCGACCCTGGCAACGACATGACTACGATACAGGAAGGTTTCGGGGGGATCGCCGTCGAGACCTGGGAACGCCTCGTCGAGGCGGCTCGCCAGGTACAATCTCGAGCATACGTCCCTCAATCGAACTTCCCGGTGGGAGCGGCCCTTTTGACCGAAGAGGGCGGAATCGTTCAGGGGTGCAACGTCGAAAACGCCACGATCGGGGCAACCGTCTGTGCCGAACGCACGGCGGTTGGGACGGCGGTCGCCGAGGGATACCGCGATTTCGAGGCCCTCTGTATCATCACCGATTCCGATCCACCGGCGCCTCCCTGTGGCATCTGTCGCCAAGTCCTGGTCGAGTTCTGCGAGGAACTCCCGATTCTGGTTGTCAATCCCGAGGGGAGTCGCGAATGCATGCACCTCTCGGAGCTTCTGCCTCACGCCTTCCGACGGGGTTCGACCGAAGTGTAGCCCGCACGGAGTTCGATCATGTGGAGGACGATGTCGTGCCGCCCAAAGTCGCATCCTCTCTCGTGCGCGACTGGTGCACTGGCGGTCTTCGTCGTCTGGGTGGCCGCCGGATGTGGCGACAGCACGATATCCTCTAGCTCCCACGCTCACGACCGACGCGGATCACTCGAGGAGACGACTGCCCCGCGAGACGATGCTTCTCATCACGGATGGTCACTCCCCAGCCCCGAGGCCATCGAGCGGGCACGCCGACAGGGGCGTCTCCCCCACCGCCCCGCCGAGCCCTTTCGTCAGATCAGCCTCATGTTCTCCGTCGAGGGCGGGGACGCATCTCTCGAGTATCGCGTCCGTGTCCCCGGTGAGGGATGGCGTGCGTGGCGCCCGATCGAGGTCACCTGGCGCGAAGGCGACGCCCGCGTCGGTCGTGGATTGCTCCAGCGTCCGGCCGTCGCCGTCGAATTCCGAACGGGCGCGACCGAACTTCGGAGCCTCTACGCCGAATTTCCCTCGACCCGGACGGCCCGAACCGAGCGACCGCTGACCCGCGATCTGCCGCGGGTCGGAGCGCAAGACGAGACTGGCGATGACGTCGAGACACGCCGTCAACGGGCGGCTCCCTCCAGCCTCGTCGTCTCTCGCCGTCAGTGGAACGCCCGAGCCCCCGACAAGACCTGCGGTGTGCCCCATACCCCGCGTCGCATGACCATCCACCACACGAACCGTCCCGCCGACGACGGAGGCGATCCGGCTCGGCGCATGCGCCAGATGCAGGCGTTTCACAT
>JAQCND010000082.1 GCA_028274765.1 Bradymonadaceae bacterium | reverse complement strand
CAATCGAGGTCGTCGTCGAGGTCGTCGAGTTTGCCCTCCTCGGTCATCTCCATCGCCATCGCCATCATGTTCCCGGCCTCGATGGTGTCCATCCCGAGGTCGTTGCACATGTTGATCATCACGGCGATGCTGTCGCGGTCGTCGTTCATCGAGTTGGGGCCGAGCGCGAACGCCGACTCGTACTCGTAGGACTCGCCGCGAACGTTCAGCTCCTCGCCCTTGCGCTCGTATTTGACCTCGGTCTCCTTCTTACACGCGACCGGACAGGAGTGGCACGTCGGCTCGTTGACCAGGATGTTCTCCCGGACGTTCTCGCCGGATACCTTCTCGGCGTCGATGTTGACGTCGTCGGGCTCGGCCTCGGCCTCCGAGTGTGTGGACGTGTACTTGGCGTTTCGCGTTGGGAGCCCGTCCATCTCCTCGGTGAGGTTCATGAGGACGTTGGTGCCGTACAGCGAGAGCCCGCCCTCGTTGGGGCCGGTCACGTCGGACTCGCGGATGAGCTGCATCGCCTGCTGGTAGCCCTCGGTGAACGTCTCGGGCTTTGCGGGCTTGGGCATCCGCGTTCCGGACTTGATGACGACGGCCTTCAGCTTCTTCGAGCCCATCACGCACCCGGTGCCGCCGCGGCCCGACGCCCGGTCGTCCTCGTTGACGATGCAGGCGTACTTCACACCGTTCTCGCCGCCGGGGCCGATCGCCATCGCCGAGAGGTTCTTGCCGAACGACCCCTCATGTTCGTCCTCGATCCGATCCATCGTCTCGTGGACGCCGAGTCCCCAGAGGTCGGAAGCGTCCCGGAGCTCGACCTCGCCGTCCTCGATGTAGGCGTAGACGGGGTCGTCGGCCTCCCCCTCGAACATGAGGCCGTCGAAGCCCGCCCACTTGAGGCGTGCCCCGGACCAGCCGCCGTGGTGGGAGTCGGTGACCGTCCCCGTCAGCGGGGATTTGGTACAGACAGCGATTCGGCCGCTCATCGGGGCCTGTGTTCCCGTGAGCGGACCGTTAGTGAACGCCAGGAGGTTCTCCGGGCCTTCGGGGTCGACATCGGGACCCTGATCGAAGACGTATTTTACGCCGAGCCCACGGCCGCCGATATACTTCTCGGCGTCCGTCTCGTCGATTCCTTCGTACTGCACGTCGTCGCCCGACAGGTCGATCCGAGCGACATGGTCGTTGAATCCGCCTAGTTCAGTCATAGTTAATATACATAGTTTAGTAGAGGCTCCGATCTGTTAATCGTTACTCCTTCTCGATAACCAAAAACGATTACGTCGGCCCGCGCGGACCGGACGCAACGGAGCCGACGCCACGGCCATCGCGCGCCGCTCCGACGGAGATTTACCCCGCGGTCGGTTACCTGACGCCAATGAGCCAGCCGAGCCCGGAAGTCTACGAGCAGGGGAAGGGAATGGACGCCCACAACCAGGTGATGCGGGGGATCCGTTCGGAGAAGGACAAACACTACGACCCGCACGAACCCACGCGCGTCTGGCTCGACGAGGACAACACCCCCGA